>JANXSI010000331.1 GCA_025352765.1 Devosia sp.
CGAGCGCTCAACCGCGCTGATATGTACGAAGGCGTCTTTGCCTCCGCCGTCGTCAGGCGTGATGAACCCAAAACCTTTTGTACTGTTGAAGAATTTCACGATGCCGGTTGTCATTTAGCTTTGTCCGCAAGTGGTGGGGGCATTTGTTATCGCCAGAAAACGGCCAAACGACAACACTTTTGGTCAGCCCCGCCTCCGACCCCACGCTGTCGAGCTGCTCGGTAACCTCTTCCTCGACATCTTCTTCGATGTGCTCGTCCAGTGAAAGCGGCGCGGCCTCTGCTACCGGCGGCGGCAGCTCCCCTCGCGCGAAGGTGTGGCATGGACCTGGAACACCGACTTCGCGATGTCCAATCCGACTGTGCTAATCTCCTTCATGGGCGGCTCCTCTGATGCGTTTCCTCAAAACACCGCAATGTGGCACATCGTGATGCCGGTGGAGGAGCCGTCCACAGCATCAAAAGCAGCCATTCGCCGTCGACTTTTGCCGTGCGATAAGAGCTGTCTCTCATGGCCGAGATAATGCGTAACACCAGCCGGGCGCACTGATCTGTCAAGGCCCGCCTGGGCTACGTCTATGGCCCAATATTGAGTATTCGAGCCAGATAAGTTCGCACTCTAGATTTACCACTACGATTGACTTCGTCGCCTTTGTGCGAAGGAATTGGCGGGGGTGGATTTTTTCAATGTTCTTCGCACATTCGGTTTTTGGGGCTGGGAGAGAGACGTGGGAGCCGCTGTCACTTCACCTTATTCAGGTCGCCCAGCTCGCGGCTAAGTTCGGTGGAGAGACCAGGCCGGGCGACCCGGGCATTGCAAATCTCTGCTATGTCGCCGGGCTGCTTCACGACCTCGGCAAATACAACCCCGCATTCCAGCGGCGACTTGAGGGTAGTATCGAGCAGGTAGACCACTCGACGGCTGGGGCGGCGATCATTGAGCGGCTCGTCGCGGGCAATGATCGGGTATTTGCTGAGTTGATCGCATACGCGATCGCAGGACATCACGCAGGACTCCCCGACCGGCGCGGGGTAACCGGCGGTAGCCTCATTGAACGCGTCGGCGCGTTCGATGAGACGACTGTTGACCCGATATGGCAGCAGGAAATTGGTCCCGTTCCAAAAGCGCCGCGCCCTGACTTGCCCTGGCAGCGCGAAACCTTCTCCTTTCAGCTGGCACTGCTAGGCAGAATGGTGTTCTCGGCGCTGGTGGACGCCGACTTCAAGGCGACGGAGGCTTTCTACGCCGGCCATGCCGGCCGGATCCCCGACAGGAGCTGGCCGGCGCTCGCGGACCGTATCCAGGGAATGCTGTCGGGCCTTGAAATGCGATTGGCGCGGCTTGCAGAACAGCCGGGCACCGTTTCGCAACTGCGAGGTGAAATTTTGCGGCATGTCCGCAGCCGGGCCGGCGACGAGCCGGGCCTGTTTACCCTCACCGTACCGACCGGCGGTGGAAAGACCCTGACCTCCCTCGCCTTTGCCCTCGACCATGCAAAGGCGCACGGCAAACGGCGGATCATTTACGTGATCCCGTTTACGGCGATCATCGACCAGACGGCTGGCCAGTTCCGGGAGCTGTTTGGCGACGATATCGTGCTTGAGCACCACTCTGCGGTAGAGAGCCAAACAGACCGGCCTGCACGAAGGGCCGATAGCGACTTCGCGGACCGCGACAAGCTTCGGCTAGCTATGGAAGATTGGGCTGCACCGCTCGTGGTCACCACAAACGTGCAGTTCTTCGAAAGCCTGTTCGCCTCGCGCACCTCGTCGGCGCGCAAGCTCCACAACGTGGCCGATAGCGTGATCGTGCTCGACGAGGCGCAGACCCTCCCGCGGGCTCTGCTGCTACCAATTCTTCGCACGATCGAGGCCCTCGCACGCGACTATGGCTGCACCATCATTCTGTGTACTGCAACTCAACCGGCATTGGACCAACGGTACCTCAAGGGCGGACTAGCGCTTGAAGGCCGTGAGCTCGCGCCGAACCCTGGGCGTCTGGCCGAGCAACTGCGCCGCGTTGAGCTGCGACAGGCCGGTGCACTCACCGATGCCGATCTAGTCGCAGAGTTCAGCGAAGCGCCTCAAGGGCTGATCATCGTCAATTCGCGTAAGCACGCCCTGGCCTTATACAAGGCGGCGAAGGCAGAGGGGCACGAAGGGATCATACACTTAAGCACGAGAATGTGCGCGGCCCACCGGCGACCGCTGTTTGAAAGGATCAAGGCGCGCCTGAAGGCCGAAGAGCCCTGTCGGGTGGTATCCACCTCGCTGATCGAAGCGGGTATCGATGTCGACTTTCCGCGCGTGTGGCGCGCCGAGGCAGGCCTTGACCAGATCGCTCAGGCAGCGGGCCGCTGCAACCGCGAGGGACGGCGGCCGGTCGATGAGAGCATTGTTTCGTTGTTCACGGCTCCGGAAAACCCACCGCCAGCCGAGATTAAGGGGCTGGTCACTGACCGACTGCGGATGGAAAAGAATTTTGCCGACCTTTTCGCGCCCGAGGCCATGACAGCTTATTTCCGTGAGGTCTATTGGCGGCTGGGCCCAGAGCGCCTCGACCGAGGAAGGGTCGACCAGGAGCCGATCTTGTCAAAATTTGCTGTCGATGGCGGAAGTACAGAGTTTTCCTATCGTAGCGCCGCTGAGAATTTTCGGATGATCGAAAGCGGCCTGGTCCCGATCATCGTGCCGTTCGACGACAAGGCGCGGCGGGCAGTCGAGCAATTGGCAGTTGAAGGTGTTCCGAGCGGTCGTCTGGCGCGCGAGTTGCAAAGCTACATCGTGCAGGTTCCGCCCAAGGCGCGGCAAAAGTTGGTCGATGCCGGGCGGGTGCAATTTGCAGCGCCAGAACTGCGCGCGGACCAGTTCGCGGTGCTCACCGATCCCTCGCTCTACGACACTGAGATTGGCCTCATTTGGGAGGACGCAGAATACCTCCGGACAGAGGCGCTGGTTTTCAGCTGAGGGGACACATGAGCAGGGGAGTTCGACTACACGTTTGGGGGGCACACGCGTGCTTTACCAGACCCGAGCTTAAGGTTGAGCGTTTCAGCTACGACGTGATGACCCCGTCGGCAGCGCGGGGCATCCTGGAGGCGATCCACTGGAAGCCCGCAATCCGGTGGGTTGTGGACAGTATCCATGTGCTCAAGCCCATTCGCTACCAGTCCATTCGTCGCAACGAAGTGGCGCACAAGGCGTCCACCAGTCTCGCTAAACAGGCGATGAAGCGTGGCGATCTCGACGGCCTCGGCATCGTCGTCGAAGAAAGTCGGCAACAGCGGGCTTCTACCGTTTTGGTGGATGTCGCCTATGTCATCACGGCCCATTTCGAGCTCACCGACAAGGCCGGACCCGAAGATAACGCCGGTAAGCACCTCGATACCTTCAATCGGCGAGCGGCCAAGGGGCAGTGCTTCCACCAACCAGCGCTGGGCACGCGCGAGTTCGTAGCGCACTTCGAAGGGCTCGCCATTGATGCTCCGCTGCCTGAAAGCA
>JANXSI010000372.1 GCA_025352765.1 Devosia sp.
GCTGGTGATGGCCATGCTGCTGTTCGATGCCCCGAACTTCCTCGTGCTCGACGAGCCGACCAACCACCTCGACATCGCCACCAAGGAAATGCTGATCACCGCGCTCTCGCAATACGAGGGCACGATGCTGTTCGTCTCGCATGACCGGCATTTCCTCGCAGCGCTGTCCAACCGCGTGCTGGAACTGACCCCCGAGGGCGTCCACGTCTATGGCGGCGGCTATACGGAATATGTCGCCCGCACGGGGCACGAGGCACCGGGGCTGAGGAGCTAAGCGAGCGGGCTTCGAGCGGGGCCAAGGGGCAGGCGCTGGCGTCGTCCGGTGGTATAGATGAGGCGACATGCCGTTCGTCGCCTCGTCTTCTCCAGCGAAAAGGCCACCCAAATGAACACTGAAGAACGTGCCGTCTGCACCTCTTGCGGAGCGATCAACCGGCTTCCCGCCGACCGCACGGCCGCAGACGCAAAATGCGGCAACTGCGGGCAGAAGCTGTTTTCCGGCAAACCGGCCGACGTTTCCGGCGCGATTTTTGAGCGCCAGATCGCCAGGAGCACCGTTCCAGTCGTGATCGACGTCTGGGCCCCCTGGTGCGGCCCCTGCCGGGCAATGGCGCCGGAATTCGCGAAGGCCGCTGCCGCGCTCGAACCGCAGGCGCGCTTCATCAAGCTCAATTCCGACGTCGAGCAGGCGATCGCGGGCCGGCTCGGCATCCGCGGCATTCCGACGATGCTGCTGTACCGGGACGGCAAGGAAATCGCGCGTGTCTCGGGAGCCATGTCGGCGGCGCAGATCGGCGGCTGGGTCAACCAGCAGCTCAAGGCGCCGGCGTAGTCGCCGCCCCGCAGAAACAAAAACCCCCGGCAGCCGGATCGGCGCCAGGGGCTTTGAAAATGGTGGGAGTAACAGGGATTGAACCTGTGACCCCATCCGTGTGAAGGATGTGCTCTCCCGCTGAGCTATACTCCCATGCGCAGCTAGCGCAGGTTCACGCCGCGGGCGGCAGAACCTTAGGTTTTTCAAGGAGATGGTGGGTGTAACAGGGATTGAACCTGTGACCCCTACCATGTCAAGGTAGTGCTCTCCCGCTGAGCTATACACCCATCTCCGACACGCCGGACTTTGTCCGCCGCGGCGCGGATAGACCATAAAACCCTGAGCAGGGTCAAGGGTCAAGCGACGCCGATTGTGCGACGCTCCGCGGCGAATGTGAAAGGCCCGGCAAGGAGGTGGACTCCCGCCGGGCCTAACCAGCCGAAGCGGCGAAGCTTCAGCCGGCAGCGATGCGATACGCGCCAAGCGGCCCGGGCGCAAGCCCGTTGGCCGAAATTGGCGATCACGAGACCTTGTCAGGCGGCGAGCAGGCGCTCGACTTCGTTGACCAGATCCTTGAGATGGAAGGGCTTTGACAGCACCGACGCATCCTTGGGCGCCTCGCTGTCGGGGTTGAGTGCGACCGCCGCAAACCCGGTGATGAACATCACCTTGAGGTCCGGATCGAGTTCGGTGGCGCGGCGCGCGAGCTCAATGCCGTCCATTTCGGGCATCACGATATCGCTGAGCAGCAGCGAGAACGGCTCTTCGCGCAGCCGCTCATAGGCCGACCGGCCGTTGTCGAAGGAAACGACATCGTATCCCGCGTTCTTGAGCGCGCGCGTCAGGAACTGACGCATGTCGTTATCGTCTTCTGCCAGAAGGATTCGCTTCATTGCTGCCGATTCTCCTCGGTCCGACTGGACCGTCCGCCCCGTGGCGGCATGTTTAATCCAGTTTGCCCGATTGGCAACGCCCGCTTTCGTGAAATCGCCGTTCTGGACAAAGCATTGATCGAGATGCAGGATATCGGCAGAAACTCGTCATCGGGGACGTCCGTGCGGTCCGACTATTGGGAGAAACCGGCTTTCGAGACCGTTCGACCTCGCCGGCTCACCGCGCCAGTGGTCTTCAACTCCGCTCATTCGGGCCGCGACTACCCCGAACGCTTCCTCGCCATGACCCGCCTCGACCATCTGTCGATTCGGCAGTCGGAGGACGCCTACGTCGACGAATTGTGCGCCCGCGCACCGCATCTGGGGACGCCCCTGCTGCGCGCCCACTTCCCCCGGGCCTATCTCGACGTCAACCGCGAACCCTGGGAACTCGACCCCAACATGTTCGTCGAGCCGCTGTCGGACCGCTTCAACACCACCAGCGCCCGCGTCGCCGCCGGGCTCGGCACGCTCGCCCGGGTGGTCGCCGAGAACAAGCCGATCTACCGCGAGCGGCTGACGCTCGACGATGCGCGCATGCGCATCGAGGGCATCTATCTGCCCTATCACGCGACGCTGCAGCGGCTGCTGAGCGACGCGGTCAACAGTTTTGGCGTCGCCGTGCTGATGGATTGCCACTCGATGCCGCGCATCGCCCGCTCCGGCGACCGGCTGGCACCCGACGTTGTGCTCGGCGATCGCTACGGCACCACCTGCGCGCCCGGCATCGTCGACCTCTGCGAAATGGTGTTTGCCGGCGCCGGCCTCAGGGTGGCGCGCAACCGGCCTTATGCCGGCGGCTTCATCGCCCGCACCTATGGCCGGCCGCAGCACGGCATTCATGCGCTGCAGATCGAGATCAGCCGCCATCTCTACATGAACGAGACGACGCTCGAAAAGAACGAGGGCTTCAACGCCATCCGCCAGCTGTTCGAGCGGCTGGCGCTGGCGCTGATCGGCTATGATCTGGGCTTGCTGAACGGCGCGCAATATCTCGCGCCCAAGGCGGCCGAGTAACTCCCGCAAGAAGAAAAGGGGCCGCGCGAGAGGCGGCCCCAGTCAAGGGAGGAAACGATGACGGTCGATGCTGCCCAAGGAGAAGGCAAGAACACAAACCGCCCATCCATCATGCAA
>JANXSI010000400.1 GCA_025352765.1 Devosia sp.
GCGCTCGCGACGAGGGAGTCTGTCGACGACACCGTCCCGCCTTCGCTGTTGGCGTCGACAAAGCGGGTCATGGCCTCGCCGAAGACGATCTGGAACAGCACCAGCGCAGCGATGACCCAATGCAGGCCCATTTGAAGCGTCGAGTACTGGGTGGCGGATTTGGTGCGCATCGCGAAGGCTCCGTTGGTGGTGCCGGGCTTATCCGGGCCGTCGCTGACAGCAACCTGACGAATCCGGCCACGCATGGGAGCCATGCGTCGCGTGATAAACGGGGCGTTAACGCCGGGTCGGCGGCCGAGCGACGTTGCGCCGGCCCGCGCCAACCTTTATGACGCAGCGGCGTTGAACATGGCGGCGTTGCGCGGCGTGTCTCTCCCGAGGTGTCTTGTGGCGATCGTGTCGAAAAAGTTCATGCTGTTTGCGATCGCCGGCGGGGCCGGGTTCGTGGTCGACACCGCCATCCTTTACGCACTGAAGGGCGTGCTGGGCCCCTACGGCGCACGCGCTATCTCGTTCGTCTGCGCCGTGGCCACGACCTGGGCGATCAACCGCAGCTTCGCCTTCAAGGGCCAGTCGGCCAACCTACCGGTGTGGCGCGAATTCCTGCACTATTTCGCCGCGATGATCCTCGGCGGCGCGGTGAACTACGGGGTGTACGCGGTGCTGGTGGCGTTGATCCCTCTGGTCGCGAGCCAACCGGTGCTGGGCGTCGCCGCGGGTGTGGCCGCGGGGATGTTCGTCAACTTCCTGCTCGCCGACAAGCTGGTGTTCAAGGCTGGGCCGAACACGTCGGTCTAGCTGGCCGGTCCTGAATTGGCATTCGGCACCCACCCTCCCCCTTGCGGGGAGGGAAGCGAGATAGGACTTAGCTATTCGCTAAGTCCGTGATCGAACCGGAAGGGGGAGGCCGTCAGCTTTGAGCGCGCCTCATCCCCCCTCCCAGCTTCGCTAGGACCTGACGGTCCAAGCTACGCTACCTCCCCCGCAAGGGGGGGCGGTGTCCCGACTGCTGGTTGGCGTGATGTTCTACAGCAGCGTCGACGTCCCCGGCGGGATGTCGCCCATGATCGACAGCATCGCTTCGAGCTGGGCTTTCTTCAGCGGGGTCCAGTTGGCCTGGCGGCTGACAATAAGCGTTGCTTCGCTCTTCATCACCAGCCCGTCCTCGAGGATGCGCAGCGAATTGGCGGCGAGGGTTTCGCCCGACGAGGTGATGTCGACGATGAGATCGGCCGAACCGGACGCCGGGGCCGCTTCGGTGGCGCCGGCGCTTTCGACGATGCGGTATTCGGCGATGCCCCATTCGGCGAAGAATTTCCGCGTCAGGTGCACGTATTTGGTGGCGACGCGCAACCAGCGGCCATGGCGCAGCCGGAAGTCGGAGGCGACGTCGGCGAGATCGACCATATGGGTGACGTCGATCCAGGCATCGGGGACGGCGACCACCACGTCGGCCTTGCCGAAGTCGAGGGGCTTGACCATCAGCACGCTGTCGATGCCGTTCTCGGCCGCTTCGTGGATGAGGTCAGACCCGGTGACACCGATGTCGATCGAGCCCAGGATCAGTTCGCGGGCAATCTCGGCGGCGGGGTAAAACAGCACATTGACCGCCGGCTGGTTCTTGATCGAGCCGACATAGGAACGGGCGCCGCCCGGACGCGCGATGGGCAGACGCGACTCGCCGAACACCCGGCGGGTTTCCTCCTCGAGGCGCCCTTTGGAGGGCACGGCCAGGGTCAGGGATTCATCACTCATGGGGGCGCAGCGCCTCCTGCTCGAGCCGCTCGGTCCACAGCGCGCAGCCCGAGGCGGTCACCCGCTCGGTGGCGCCCAGCCGGTCGAGCAACCGGTCGTATTCGCCGCCCGAGGCGAGGATATCGCCGTCGGGGCCGGTCATTTCGAAGACGACGCCGGTGTAATAGTCGAGGCGTGGCGAGAAGCTGGCGTCGAACGTCACACTCGCCTTGGGCGAGAGCGCGACAAGCGCCGCCGCGTGCGAGCGCACGGTGTTGAGCGGTTGCTCGATGTCGATGCCTGCCTTCTGTGTCATCTTCCAGATCCGGTCGAAGGCGCGCGACGGCGTATCGCTGACGGCAAGATAGTCGACGAGAAGCTGTACCATCTCCTCGGGGATGGGAGCGGCATCGAGCGCCTGCTTTTCGAGGTAACGGTCGGCGATCTCATCGGGGAGGCGCGAGCCGACAAGGCTCAGGCCCGACGACAGCATGTTGTCGGTGACGATCTCGACGATGGTGTCGCGCGCATCGGGCGTCGCGCCGACGATCCGTTGCTCGGGATTGGTCAGCCGGTCCATCAGTCGCTGCAGCGCCACCGGGTGGCCGAAGCGGTGGCGGATGCGGGCTTGCCACTGCGGCGAGATGTTCATGGCGGCAAGGAACGCCTCGAACAGGCCGACGCCGCCGAGCCGGATGTCGGGGGCGGTGACGTCATAGATCGCCAGCGCCCAGCGGGCAAAGGTCAGCACCTGGTCGAGCGCGGCGCTGGCGTCGGGCTGGCCGAGGAGTTCCAGGCCGGCCTGGTCGTATTCGACCGGAATGCCGTTCTCCTGGCGGAAGATCGGCCCGAGATAGGTGAAGGCGCCGGGCACGCCGATCATGTTGTCGTCGATGTAGGACTTGGCGATCGGCAGGGTGAAGTCGGGGCGGAGGCAGTAGTCGACGCCGTTGTTGGCGGTGGTCAGCAGCAGCTGGCGGCCGAACTCTTCGCCGGCGAGATCGAGATAGGGGCCGGCGGGAAGCAGCAACGGCGGCGCAACGCGCACGACGGTCTTGCTCTCAACGAGCCGGACCATGGCGCCGCGGCGCTCGCTGGGCGTCCTGACGGCCATCAGTCCCCCGCTCTCATCCGCGCGACCGCCGGGATCTTCATGAGTTCCGCAACCAAATCGGCGCGGGCCACCACCACCTGGCCGACTTTCGCCGCCTTGTACTCGGCATTGTCCTTGATGGCTTTCGCCTGCTCGGCGCCGGCCGCAAGGTCCTTGATGGTGACCTTGCCCTCGGCCCGCTCGTTGGAGCCGACGATCACCGCAGCCGCGGCATTGCGGCGGTCGGCATATTTCATCTGCGCGTTCATGCCGGACGAACCCAGATACATCTCGGCGCGGATGCCGGCGCGGCGCAGTTCGCTCGTCATCTTCTGGTAGTCGGCGATCGCCTCGGGATCGCGGTCGAGCACGAGGATCACCACTGGACCGGCGTTCTCCGCAGTGTCGAGCAGGCCGGTCATCTTGAGCGCATTGGCAAGGCGCGAGACGCCGATCGAAAAGCCCGTGGCCGGGACCGGCTCGGCGCGGAAGCGCGAGACGAGGCCATCATAGCGGCCACCGCCACCGACCGAGCCGAAGACCACCGGCTGGCCCTTTTCGTTGGGCACCTGGAACGTCAGTTCGATCTCGAAGACGGGACCGGTGTAGTATTCGAGACCGCGGACGACAGAGGGGTCGATGCGGATGCGATCAGCACCGTAGCCCGCGGCATGGAACATCGAGCGCATGACATCGAGCTCGAGGACGCCGGGATTTTCGGCCGGCGGGTTGCCCGCCACGTAGTCGAGCACCACGCCGCGCTGCGCCGCATCGAGGCCGGCGCCCTTGGTGAAGTCGCCGCTCTCATCCTTGCGGCCATCACCGAGCAGCAGCAGCACGCCGTCGGTGCCGAACTTGTCGAGCTTGTCGATGGCACGCAGCACGCTCAGCTTTTGCGCATCGGAGGTGACGCCCGCCGTCTCGAGCACGCCGTCCAGCACCTTGCGGCTGTTGACCTTGACCACGTACTTCCCGGCGAGGCCGAGCGCATCCATGGTGTCGGCCATCATCATGCACATTTCGGCGTCCGCTTCCGGACCCGCGGCGCCGACGGTGTCGGCGTCGAACTGCATGAACTGGCGGAAGCGGCCGGGGCCGGGCTTTTCGTTGCGGAACACATAGCCGGCGCGATAGCTGCGAAACGGCTTTGGCAGCTTGTCGTAGTTCTGCGCGAAATAGCGGGCGAGCGGCGCGGTGAGATCGTAGCGGAGGCTCATCCACTGCTCGTCGTCATCCTGCAGCGAAAACACCCCGGCGTTCGGCCGGTCGGTGTCGGGCAGGAATTTCCCCAGCGCCTCGGTGTACTCGAACAGCGGCGTTTCGACCGGATCGAAGCCATAGCGCTGGTAGACCGTCTTGATGGTCGCAATCATCCTGTCGACCGCGGCGATGTCGGCCGGCGTGCGGTCTTCAAAACCGCGCGGCAAACGTGCCTCGATGAGGGAGTTTCGGTCGGACATAGAGAGGGTTCCCAAACGTGCGCCGTTCCTAACGGAATCGGCATTTGCAGACAAGGCGAAGCAAGTTTTCACGGTTACCCGTGGCGGCTGTGGCGATCCGGTCACAGTTTGTGACCTGCGACAGGCTGACGCGGTTTTCGCTTTACAGCCCTTGGCGGCTCACCTATCAGGCCAGTGTCCGAAAAGACACCCCAACGCCAACCACGAGGAGCCGCACATGACCAATCAGCTTTGCGCCTTTACCCGTGGCACCGCTGGGGCCTGGGGAATGCACCGAGGCTAACGCCTCTGCCGGCCAAATGGCCGTTCTCCCTACCCTTCCTTAGCCACCGCTAACGTCACCGCCGGCCCCGTCCGCTCGAGTCGCATTTTGCGCGCCTCCTGCGTGCGTGCCGGTTTCCGCACCATCGTCATCACACCAAGGGAGCCGGCACGCCAAGCGCGTCCGGTCAGCACAAATGTCCGTTACCAAAGCCACTCTCAGCTCGAGCTTCGTGCCCTCCATCGCCCGCCAGGAGCGCGGCATGGTCGGCCGGCTGCTGTCAGCCATCCTTTCGCAATGGCGCGAAAGGACGCGCGGCTCGCCCCCCGAGAACAACTTCCTCCGACGCGACATCGGCCTCCATCCGGTCGAGACCCGCCGGAACTACTGGGATCACCAGTAGCGCCGACCATCGGCCCCCCTCCCCTTGCGGGGCGGGGGTTTCACCCAGCAGCAAAGGAGGAAACCGTGAGCACGGTGCAGTTCGTCGACTGGGGGAGTCCAGCTCCTTATCTGTCGGGTCTCGCCGCCGCGGGCCTCCGTCAGCGTCTGGGCTACCGGTTCGATTTGTGGCTGACGCAACATCGCGCCGCTGCCGCGCGCAAGCGTGCCTTCCGCGACGACCGGCGCCTCCGGCTGGCGGCAAGGCACATGCCTCTGCACATGCGGCGTGATATCGGGCTCGAGTGAGAAGAGTGGTTGGGGGGCCGACCCCCTCCGTCGCCGCTGGCGACACCTCCCCCATGCAAGCAGGGGAGGAGGAAGAGGCGGCAAGCACCGGTTGTGCAGTCGGGCCCTCCCCTACGGCAAAGCCGTGGGGGAGGTGTCGCCGGAGGCGACGGAGGGGGTTGCTGCTTGGACAATTGCGGCAATAACCCGTGCCGGCTTCTCCAGCACCTCGCCGGCTGGAAACCTCAGAACCCGCACGCTCTGTGTCGCCAGCCAAGCGTCGCGTTTGGCGTCATGCTTGATCTGTGTCGGTTCGAGATGCACTGATCCATCAACTTCGACGCACAGCCGCGCCGAAGGACAGTAGAAATCGAGGACGTAGGACCCGAGGGGATGCTGGCGGCGAAAGCGAAGGCCCGTCTGCTCTTTTCGCAGGAGCGCCCAAAGCAATCGCTCGAGCTTATAGCCCAGCGCAGCTGCCGGGCACGCTCGTGAGTCTTCGCCGGCGCTTTCATGCTGCCCTCGTAGATACCCCCTCCGTCGCCTTCGGCGACACCTCCCCCATGCTTGCATGGGGGAGGAAGAGGCGGCAAGCGCCGGGCGTGCAGTAGAGCCCTCCCCTACGGCAAGGCCGTGGGGGAGGTATCGCCGGAGGCGACGGAGGGGGTTGGACGTTCCAGCTTTCCCCGTTCCGTCTCGCACTCGGCCCGGCAGAAGCAGGCCGTCGTGTGGTCATTGACCAGCCCCATCGCCTGCATGAAGGCATAGCAGGTGGTCGGGCCGACAAAGCTGAAGCCGCGCTTGCGCAGATCCTTGCTGAGCGCGCG
>JANXSI010000135.1 GCA_025352765.1 Devosia sp.
CGCCTGCTCGAGGATGGGGCGATTGTAGCGGGTGTTGAAGGTGCCGATCTGGTGGACGATGTCACGGGCCTGCCGGACGATGCTGAGCAGGTCGGCGCCGACATGGACGCTGCCGCTCGCGGCCTTCAGCGAGGCGTCGTCGACGCCGCCCTCCATAAGGTAATCCTCGAGGGCGCGTTCGTTCTTCAGATACTGCTCGGACGAGCCGCGCTTGACCTTATAGAGCGGCGGCTGGGCGATGTAGATGTGGCCGCGATCGATCAGCTCGCGCATCTGCCGGTAGAAGAAGGTCAAGAGCAGTGTTCTGATGTGGGCGCCGTCGACATCGGCGTCCGTCATGATGATGATCTTGTGGTAGCGGAGCTTGTCGATGTTGAAGTCTTCGCGACCGATCGAGGTGCCGAGCGCCATCACCAGATTGCCGATCTGCTCGGAGCCCAGCATGCGATCGAAACGGGCGCGCTCGACATTGAGGATCTTGCCGCGCAACGGCAGCACGGCCTGGTTGCCGCGGTCGCGGCCCTGCGTGGCGGAGCCGCCGGCGCTGTCGCCCTCGACGAGGAACAGCTCGGACTTGGCCGGGTCCTTTTCGGAACAGTCTTTCAGTTTGCCGGCGAGGAAGTTGACGTCGAGCGCCGATTTGCGGCGGGTGAGCTCGCGCGCCTTGCGGGCGGCTTCACGCGCAGCGGCGGCTTCGGCGACCTTGCCGACGACGACGCGGGCTTCGGCGGGATGCTCCTCGAACCACTCGGCGAGCTTTTCGTTGACGACGTTCTCGACCACCGGCCGGACTTCGGACGAGACCAGCTTGTCCTTGGTCTGGCTCGAAAATTTCGGATCAGGCACTTTCACCGACAGCACGCAGGTGAGGCCTTCGCGGGAATCTTCGCCAGCCAGCGTCACCTTCTCGCGCTTCAGAATGCCGCTCGACTCAGCGTAGTTGCCGATCTGGCGGGTGAGCGCGCCGCGGAAGCCGGCGAGATGGGTGCCACCATCGCGCTGCGGGATGTTGTTGGTAAAGGCCAGCACATTCTCGTGGTAGGAATCGTTCCACCACATGGCGATCTCGACGGTGATGCCGTCCTTTTCGGAGATCAGGTAGATCGGCGCTCCAATGAGCGCGGTCTTGGCGCTGTCGAGATAGCGCACATACTCGGCGAGGCCGCC
Organism: Devosia sp.; assembly: GCA_025352765.1. Taxonomy (GTDB): domain Bacteria; phylum Pseudomonadota; class Alphaproteobacteria; order Rhizobiales; family Devosiaceae; genus Devosia_A. The sequence goes on from JANXSI010000135.1 coordinate 1,168, forward strand.
TTCGTAATGCAGCTCGATCTCGACCTTTTCGGGATGCCGGTAGTCCTGGAGAATGATGCGGACGCCGGAATTGAGGAAGGCGAGCTCGCGCAGCCGGTGCTCGAGGGTCTTGTAGTCGAACTCGACCATGGTGAAGGTCGTGGCGGCCGGCAGGAACGTGATTTCAGTGCCGCTGCGGCCTTCATAGGTGCCGGCGGTCTTGAGCGGCGTGTAGCTGCCGGTGGTTTCGAGCGGCTTGTCGGCATCGCCATTGGTGAAGCTCATCTCGAAGATCTTGCCGTTGCGGCGGATCTTGAGCTTGAGCCAGACCGAGAGGGCGTTGACCACCGAGACGCCGACGCCGTGGAGGCCGCCCGACACCTTGTAGGAGTTCTGGTCGAACTTACCGCCGGCATGGAGCTGCGTCATCACCACTTCGGGCGTCGAGATGCCTTCGGTGGGATGCATGTCGGTGGGGATGCCGCGGCCGTTGTCGTTGACCGTCACCGAGCCGTCGGCGTTGAGCGTGACCGTCACCAGATCGGCGTGGCCGGCGAGCGCTTCGTCGATGGCGTTATCGACGACCTCGTAGACCATGTGATGCAGGCCCGAGCCGTCGTCGGTGTCGCCGATGTACATGCCGGGACGCTTGCGCACGGCATCGAGGCCCTTGAGGACCTTGATGGAATCGGCGCCGTATTCGTCGAGATCGGGCTGGTCGACTGGGTCAGGTGCGGGCGTGGTCAATGAGGCTCCGAATCAGGGTCAAAAACCGCTCAAAAGGCTTTAGCGGATCGAGGATGGTTACAGAAGGGAAATGGCGATTTTTTGCGGGTTTTCAAGGCAATTCAGTGGTTTGTCCGATCACTGGCGATCCCGCTCAAGCCGCCCGTCGCGCACGGTGACCCGCTGGGCCCGCGGCCCCAGGGCCTCGAACAGCATCGGGTCGGTGCCGGTCATCAGGCACTGGGTGTCGAGGGCGTCGAGCGCGAGGAACAGCGCGGCGCGGCGGTCCGGGTCGAGGTGGGCGGCGATTTCATCGAGCAGCAGGAATGGCGCAATGCCGGTGCGGGCCTTGACCAGCCGGGCGTGGGCGAGGATCAGCCCGACCAGCAGGGCCTTCTGTTCGCCGGTCGAGCCGAGCGCCGCCGGCATGTTCTTTTGGGCGTAAAACACCTCGAAATCGACGCGATGCGGGCCGCCAATGGTGCGGCGGGCGGCACGATCGAGGTGGCGCGTGCTCGCCCAGAGCGCTTTGAGCTCGGTTTCGAGCGCCGATGACGAGGCCGGCACGTGCCGATCGTCGAACAGCGGGGTCAGGGCCAGCTGCGCGGCCGGAAAAGCATTGTCGTCGAGGCTTTCGGCAATGCGGGCCTGGAGATGGGCGATGGAATCGGCGCGGGCGAAGTGGAGCGCCGCAGCGTGGGCGGCCATTTCGGCCTCGAGCGCATTGAGCCAGAGCGGGTCGGCGTCCTCCTCGAGCAGGCGATTGCGCTGGCGCATGGCCTTTTCGTAGTCGGAGACGGTGGCGGCATGCGACGGGATCAGCGTCGTCACCAGCCTGTCGAGGAAGCGGCGGCGGTCGCCGGCGGGGCCTGTGAAGAGGCCATCCATGCTGGGGGTGAGCCAGAGGAGGCGCAGGTATTCGCTCATTTCCTCGATGGTCTTGGCATTGGCGCCGTTGATGCGAACGCGGCGGCCGCTCTCGTCGGCGGAGGTGCCGGTGCCGATATCGACCGGACCGTCGGGGGTTTCGATGGTGGCGGCGACCGCCCAGGGCTGGTCGGAGGCCTGGTTGCCGAGCGTGTCGAAGGCGGCGCGGCGGAGGCCGCGGCCGGGGCTCAGGAGCGACACGGCTTCAAGCAGATTGGTCTTGCCGGCGCCATTGGGCCCGGTCAGCACCAGATGGCGGCCGTCGAGATCGAGGGCGGCGGAGGTGTAGTTGCGAAAGGCGCTGAGACGCAGGCGGGAGATGTAGCGGGCTGGCATGGAGGGTGGTTAGCACGAAAACCGGCGGACGGGGCGACCCCTCATCCGGTGCTGCGCGCCACCTTCTCCCCAAAGGGCGAAGGGTCCTGCCTGCGGCTGCGGTTCTGGCGTCCCCTCGCCCCTTTGGGGAGAGGGTCAGGGTGAGGGGTTACCCCGACTCACACCCGCATCGGCATCAGCACGTAGAGCGCCTTGGCGTCGCCGTCTTCCTTGACCAGCGTCGGCGAGCCGGCGTCGTTGAAGAGGAAGACCGCGTTGGTCGAGCGGATCTGGCTGATGATGTCGAGGAGATAGCGGGCGTTGAAGCCGATCTCGAAGGTTTCGGGCTCGAACTCGACGGCGATCTCTTCGGTGGCGGTGCCGTGGTCGGGGTTGGTGACGGACAACTCGAGGTTGCCGTCCTTGACCGAAAGCTTGACGGCCTTGCCGCCGCGGTCGGACGCGATGGTCGAGACGCGGTCGACGGCGGTGGCAAAGCTTGCGCGGTCGACGTTGAGCTGCTTGTCGTTGTTCTTGGGGGTCACCCGCTCGTAATCGGGGAAGGTGCCCTCGATGAGCTTGCTCAACAGCACGACGCCGTCGAGGGTGAAGCGGATCTTGGTGTCGGAGATCTCGATGCCGACGTCGCCATCGGCGCCATCGAGCAGCTTCTGGATCTCGCCGACGGTCTTTTTCGGGATGATGATGCCCGGCATGCCGGCAGCGCCCGCCGGCGCGTCGGTTTCGGCGCGGGCCATGCGGTGGCCGTCGGTGGCGACGGCGCGCAGCACCGGCTGCTTGTTGACCTCGAGCGTGTGCACGTAAATGCCGTTGAGGTAATAGCGCGTCTCCTCGTTGGAGATGGCGAACTGGGTGCGCTCGATGAGCTCGCGCAGCGACGCCGCCGGCAGCGAGAAGGTGTGGGTGAAGCTGCCGGACTTGAGGTCGGGGAAGCTGTCGGGCGAGAGGCACGCAAGGTGAAAGCGCGAGCGGCCCGAGGTCAGCAGCATCTGCTCGGCGCCATCGGTCTCGAGCCGGACTTCGGCGCCATCGGCGAGCTTGCGGACGATTTCGTAGAGGGTATGGGCCGGAACGGTGGTGGTGCCGGCGGTCGAGACCATCGCCGGGACGGATTCGGTGATCTCGATGTCGAGGTCGGTGGCTCGCAGGTCGACCTTGCCGTCGGCGGCCTTCATCCAGACGTTGGCGAGGATGGGATAGGTGTTGCGGCGCTCGACCACGCGATGCACGTGACCCAGCGACTTGAGCAGAGCGTTGCGCTCCAGTGTGACTTTCATCTTACGCTATCCCCGACGCGCCTGCTGGACTTGCCCCGGCAGGCCAAAACGCCTGTAAATCCGGGTCGCGACCTTCGCAAGTCGGCCTCGAAAAGGCAAGCGAAACGGGCCGCTGGCACGGGCGGCGTCCCCAGCCCAATTGCCCCGGCCTCAGGAGAGGGTCAGCCGGTTCAGGGCGCGCTCGGCACGCGCCAGCCGGGCCTCGATCTCGCGGTCGCGTTGCTCGACGCGATCCAGCATGTTCTGCCAGCTCGCCTCGTTCTGGGCGCCGCTGAGATCGGCCGTTTCTTCGCGGCGCGCCAACTGGCGCACCGCCTTCCGCACACGCAAGACCACACGCGGTAACACTCGAGCCTCCGCACTAACGCAACAACCGCAACTTCAACACGGCCGAACGGGCCGAAAACATTCGTGGGCGGCGCCAAAACCGGCGCCTCGCCCCTATTCTTCAAGCATGCGCTTGAGCAGCTCGATCTCCTGGCAGAGATCGCCATCGTCCTTCATCATCTGCTCGACCTTGCGGACCGAGTGGAGGACCGTGGTGTGATCGCGACCGCCGAACCGGCGCCCGATTTCAGGCAGCGAGCGCGAGGTCAGCGACTTGGCGAGATACATGGCGATCTGGCGCGGCCGGACCACGTCGCGCGAGCGGCGCGAGGACAGCAGTTCGTTGCGCGGCACCTTGTAGTGGCGCGAGACGATCCGGAGGATGTCTTCGATGCGGACGCGGCGCGCCTCGCGGGCCCGGATCAGATCAGCCAGCGTGCGCTCGGCGAGCGCCACGGTGATGGGTTCCTGGGTGAGCTGGTTGGCCGCCACCAGGCGGTTGACGGCGCCATCGAGGTCGCGGCCGTGGCTGACCACGATGCGCGAGATGTAGTCGAGCACGGCCGGCGGGAAGTCGACGCCGAAGCGGGTGCGGGCGAGTTCGGCCCGGCGGGTGACGATGTTGCGGCGAAGGTCGAGGTCGAAGCCGCCGATCGGCACCACCAGCCCGCCCGAGAGGCGCGAGCGCACGCGCTCGTCGAGCATTTCGAGATCGCGCGGCGGGGCATCGCCGGCCACCACCACCTGTTTGGCACCGGTGAGGAGCGTTCCCAGCGTGTGGCCGAACTCCGTCGCGGACTTGCCCTGCAGGAACTGCATGTCGTCGATGAGGAGGAGATCGACGCGCCGCAGCCAGTCCTTGAGCGCGATGGCCGACTGCCGCTGCACCGCGGTGATGAAATGGTACATGAAGTGGTCGGCCGTCAGATAGACGATGTTGCGGCCCGGCTGGGCCGCGCCCGCCGCCCAGGCGATGGCGTTGAGCAGATGCGATTTGCCGAGGCCGACCGTGGCGTGAATGTAGACCGGGTTGAAGCTCACGGTACCATTGAGCGCGGCACTTGCCACCTGCTTGGCAATGCCCAGCGCGATCTCGTTGGAGGCGCCAGGCACGAACGTGTCGAAGGTCATCTTGGGATCGAGCGCGCTGCCCGAGAGCGCATCGCCACGCGGCGCCTGCAGTTCGCGCATCGGCTTGGCGGCCGCGGCGGCCGGAGCGCTGGGCTCGGCATCGATCTCGGGGGCGAGTTCCACCGGAGCGGTCAGCCGCGGCCGGGCCTGGCCGTTGACGCGAACGGTGAAGTGCAGCCGCTGCACACGAGCCGTCTCGGTCTTGAAGGTGTCGAGGATCTTTTCGGCGTAGTTCGACTGGATCCACGAGCAGAGGAAGCGCGTCGGCACCGAGAGGTGGGCCTTCTCGTCGACGACCTCTTCGAGATCGAGACGGGCAAACCAGGAGTTGAAGACGTCCTCGCCGACAGCAGCCCGGAGACGGGCCCGAACGCGCTGGAAGAGCTCGGTATCGGAGCGCTCCCCATCGATGCCGGGAACGAAAGACTTGGCACCGCTGCGCCCGCCCTCACCCCTGCCCGTTTCATTGCGCCCGCCGCCAACACTTGCCGTCATTGTCTATCTGCCTCGCCGCCGAAGGAGCCCTTGCGGGCCCACTGATAGATTGCTGTTTCGCCTGCCTTGCCGGCAGGCAAATTTTTCAATCCGCTGCAAAGTACTTGCAGCTGACTACACTCACTTTTACTTGGACACCGGCTACGCCAACGCGCCGGTCACGCTATCTCTTGCATCAGAGCAAGATGATGATCGTCCGCCTACTCATTCCGCCGCCACGGATAACTTGCCGAAAATTCCATCTGCAACCCGACTGGACGCGACGAAACGATTTCGATTTCCCCAAACTTTTAGTTGTTGAGAAAAGACACCCCAACGGCCCTTTTCTTCATCCAACGGAGCCATATTAGACAGCTGGATTTTGGCCCGCAACCGACTCTTTTCTCGATTCCGGGGTTGACAGTCCGGGCCTGCCCGAGACCCGGAAAAATGGTTCTTTAACCTTTCCGGAGGGGGAGCAAACCAAGCGATTGTGACTCAATGACGAATCCCGGAATCTGCCCGTCTTCAGAGGGATGTTCTAGATTTCCGACAAGCGGCCAAAAGCGAAAGATTCATTCGCCAGATGGGCCGAGACCCTTGGAAATCAAGGGTTTTTTCGAAAGCCCCGGACTGTAGCAGAACTGCCACATTTGTTTCATATGACAAAAAGAAAGGCTCCCCGGAGGGAGCCTGGACTTGGTCAGAACTGGTACGGTGGATCAGGCCTTGAGAGCCTTCACGCGGCTGTTCAGACGCGACACCTTGCGGGCCGCCACGTTGGCATGAACGATGCCCTTCTGAGCCGAGCGCGCGATCTCGGGCTCGGCCGCCTTGAGGGCAGCGAAGGCCTCGTCGTGCTTGCCGCCGGCAATAGCTTCCTCGACCTTGCGGATGAACGTGCGCATGCGCGAGCGGCGCGACTTGTTCACTTCGGTGCGGGCTGCGATCTTGCGGGTCGCTTTTTTCGCCGACGAGGTATTGGCCATGTAGGTCCTCTTTATCCGGCCGGGCCCAGTCGCAACGTGCGCGGACAGCCGGAGAATGAAATGAAATCGGCGGCACCGGGCCGCCAAAGCTGGGCGGTGTATAGTCAGAGAGCCGATTGCCGTCAACTTGAATCCGACGGGGTGGCGGGTGGAAGGCAAGGCCCCCTCACCCCGGCCCTCTCCCCCAAAGGCAGAGGGGGCGCTGTCGGCTCTTGCCGGGATCACCTCTCCCTTCGGGGAGAGGTCGGCGATAGCGCCGGGTGAGGGGGCCTTGGCACGATGGCCGCGACGCCTCACCCATCAGGGCTTCTGGCACACTGGGCAGTAGAAGGTCGAGCGGCCGGACTGGACGATGCGCACGATGGTGCCGGTGCAGAGCGGGGTCGGGCATGGCTCGCCTTCGCGGTCGTAGACGGCAAAGCGGTGCTGGAAATAGCCCGAGGCGCCATCGGCGGCGCGAAAATCGCGGAGGGTTGAGCCGCCGGCCTCGATCGCCTCGATCAACACGGTGCGCACGCCGTCGGCAAGGAGCTCGAGGCGCTTGCCGGCGTGGCCGGACTTGAGCACAAGGTCGCGCGCCTTGACGGTGGGGCGGATATGGGCGCGGTGCAGAGCTTCGCTGACATAGATATTGCCGAGCCCGGCAACGACCCGCTGGTCGAGCAGTGCCGCCTTGATGGGCGCGGCCTTCTTGGCAAAGCGCTCGGCCATCTCCTCGGCGCTGAAGGCGTTGCCCAGCGGCTCTGGCCCGAGCCCCTTGAGATAGGAGGAGTCCTCGTCGCGGGCGAAGAGGTCCATGAAGCCGAAGCGTCGGGCATCCGAGTAGATCAGCGTCAGCTTGCCATGGGTGGGGTGCGTGAGGTGCATCACTACGTGGTCGTGCTTGATGTCCTCGCCCGGCTCGTAGTAGCGCGAGGGCTCCTTGAACTTGAAATCGGCGAAGCGGAAAGCCCCGGTCATGCCGAGGTGGCTGAGCCAGGTGTCGCCCGAACTCAGGCGAAACAGCAGATATTTGGCCCGGCGGTCGACGCGTTCGACGATCTTGCCCTCGAGCGCTGCGGCAAAGCCGCGCGGAAACGGGAAGCGAAGGTCCTTGCGGTTCAGCGTCACCTTGTCGATGGTCGCGCCGTCGAGGTAGGGCGCAAGGCCCCGGCGGACGGTTTCGACTTCGGGCAGCTCGGGCATGTTTGCCAACCATGTGCCCGATTGGCCAATTCCAACCGGCGCGTGCCTTCTATATAAACCGCCGCAACCGGCGCAAAGGCTGACAGCAATGACGGAAACCACCCACTTCGGCGAACAGACCGTGCCGCTCGAGCAAAAGCAGGGCATGGTCAATGCCGTGTTCCACGGCGTCGCCGACCGCTACGACCTGATGAACGACCTGATGAGCGGCGGCGTGCACCGGCTCTGGAAGGACGCGATGGTGGCGCGGCTGGGCCCGCCCAAGACCGGGACCCTGCCCTACCGGGTGCTCGACATGGCGGGCGGCACCGGCGATATCGCCGAGCGGATCGTCAATGCCTCGGTCGGCTATGCCCAAGTCACGGTGAGCGACATCAATTCGGACATGCTGCGAGTCGGCGCCGAGCGAGCGAAAAACTGGCGCTTCGGCGGGCAGGTCAATTTCGTCGAGGCCAATGCCGAACAGCTGCCGTTCGAGGACGAGAGTTTCGACGCCTATACGATCGCCTTCGGCATCCGCAACGTGCCGCGCATCCAGGTGGCGCTGGGCGAGGCGTTCCGGGTGCTGAAGCGCGGCGGGCGGTTCCTTTGCCTCGAATTCAGCGCCGTGGACCTGCCCGGTCTCGACCGGTTCTACAAGGAATTTTCCGACCGGGTGATCCCGCCCATCGGCAAGGTGGTGACGGGCGATGCGCAGCCCTACCAGTACCTCGTCGAATCGATCCGCAAGTTCCCGGCGCCGGCACAGTTCTCGGCGATGATCGAGCAGGCCGGATTCAAGCGGGTCACCCACACGGCAATGTCGGGCAACATCGCGGCGCTGCACGCCGCGTGGAAACTCTGACCACGTGATTGTCACCACCACCCCTCACCCCCTCGCTCCGCTCGGGACCTCTCCCCGAGGGGGAGAGGACTCCCGAACAGCGCCTTCCGCGCACTGTTCTTCTCCCCGTCGGGGAGAAGGTGGCGCGCAGCGCCGGATGAGGGGCGTCCCATGACCATCGCCGCCACTTTCCGGCTGATGCGGGCCGGGTTCATCCTGGCGCGGGCCGGGGCCCTTTCGATCGTCGATCCGATGGCGCTGCCGCCGGTGATGCGGGGCGGCGTCGCGTTCGGGCGGCTGTTCGAGCGGCGCTCGATCCGTACGCTCGGGCCCGAGGATCGGCTCAGGACGGCGCTCGATACGCTGGGCCCGACCTATGTGAAGCTCGGCCAGACCTTCGCGACGCGACCGGACGTGGTAGGTACGGCGGTGGCCGAGAATCTGTCGCGCCTCCAGGACAAGATGGCGCCGTTCGATCCGGCATTGGTGCCGGTGCTGCTCAAGGAAGCGCTGCACGAGAAGGCGGCCGATCTCACGGAGCTGTCGGCGCCGATCGCCGCCGCCTCGATCGCCCAGGTGCATTTCGCAACGCTGGCGCGCAACGGGGTTTCGGGAAAGGTCGCGGTCAAGATTCTGCGGCCGGGGATCAAGCAGCGCTTCCGCGACGACATCGAGAGTTTCTATGCCGGCGCGGCGCTGGCCGAGCGCTGGGCGCCGTCCCTGAGGCGGCTCAGGCCGACCGACGTGGTCAAGACGCTCGACCGCTCGGCGCGGCTCGAGCTCGACCTCCGGCTCGAGGCGGCGGCGATCTCGGAAATGGCCGAGAACATCAAGGACGACGAAGGTTTCGTGATCCCCGAGGTGAGCTGGGACCACACGGCCGAGACGGTGCTGACGACGAGCTGGGTCGAGGGGATTCCGATCCGCGACCTCGCGGCGCTCGATGCGGCCGGGCTCGACCGCAAGGCGCTCAGTGTAACGCTGCTCCAGAGCTTTCTGAAGCACGCCATCCGCGACGGCTTCTTTCATGCCGACATGCATCCGGGCAATCTCTTCGCCGATCCCAAGACCGGGGCGATCGTTGCGGTCGATTTCGGCATCATGGGGCGGATCACCCGGCGCGAACGGCGGTTCCTCGCCGACATCCTCTATGGCTTCATCAGCCGCAACTACCGGATGATCGCACAGCGGCACTTCGACATCGGCTATGTGCCCAAGACGCAATCGGTCGACGATTTCGCGCTGGCGCTGCGCTCGATCGGCGAGCCGCTGCAGGGGCGCTCGGCGCGCGATATCTCGATGGCCAAGGTTTTGGGGCAGCTGTTCCAGACCACAGAGCTGTTCCAGATGCAGGCGCGGCCCGAACTGGTGCTGCTGCAAAAGTCGATGGTGCTGGTCGAGGGGGTGAGCCGCGCGCTCGACCCCGACCTCAACATCTGGACGGTGGCGGAACCGGTGGTCGGCGATTTCGTCCGCCGCGAGGCCGGACCGCTCGGCCGGATCGAAGACCTGAAGGAACGCGCCGAGGTGGCCGTGGACACCATCGGGCGGCTCCCGAGCCTGCTGTCGCGCGCCGAGGCCGCGCTCGACGACTACGACGCCGACAAGCGGTCGCCGCAGCGCAAGAGCACGCAGCGGATGGTGGTTATCGGATTCTGGCTGCTGGTGGTGATCGCGGTGGCGCTCATCGTCAAACTCTTCCTCTAGCGGGGGTTCATCGGCCGTTCAGCCGCCGCGACCTACCCGGTGGGTGCGCTTGCGGTCCGGGGGACCCGCCAATAGATTGGCGCCATCCGGCGAGCGCTCCAAACAGAGGGCACTGCAGATGACATTGAAACTGATCGGCCGGGTCGCCGGAGTCTTGGCGCTGACGCTGTCGCTCGCGGCCTGCGTCGACATGACCGAGGACCTGACGGTGACGTCGGAGACGACCGCCAAGGCGACGATGACCATGACCATGGGCGCCGACATCTACGCGATGCTCAAGGCCGCCAACACCTCCGACACCAAGTCGGAGGACAAGTTCTGCGACAAGCCGGGCGAGACGCTGACCGAGAATCCCGACGGGACCGCGACGTGCGTGTCGAGCACCGAAGGCGATTTCAGCGCGTTGTCGTTCAACGAGGGCGGCAGCAAGCCGACCTTTAGTTCGGCGGGTCCGGGCCTCGTGCGGGTGTCGCTGGTCACCAAGGACCTGATGGGTGACCTCGGCAGTTCCGAGACGCAGGATGCCGAGACCAAGGCGATGATGAAACAGATGTTCGACGGGCACTTCCTGACGCTGCGCTTCAGCGGGGCGGAAGTCACCGACACCAACATGACCCTTTCGGACGATCACAAGACGGCCGAGCTCAAGGTTCCCTTCACCGAAATGCTGGACGGCACGGCAAAGCTCCCCGACGAGCTCTACGCCGTGGTCAAGGCCAACTAAGGACACTCGATGCCCCCCGAGATCGACATCGCGCTCAGCTTCCTCGATCACGGTCGCGGCCTCGAGCCGCCGAAACAGCAAACGGCCGGCGCGGCGGGAGTGGATCTCCTCGCCGCGCTCGGCGCGACCGAAACGGTTACCCTCGAGCCCGGCAAGCGGGCGATGGTGCCCTGCGGCATCGCGATTGCGCTGCCGATCGGGTTCGAGGCACAGGTGCGGCCCCGCTCGGGACTTGCAGCCAAGCATGGCGTCACCGTGCTCAATTCGCCCGGCACGATCGACGCCGACTATCGCGGCGAGATCAAGGTGATCCTGATCAACCATGGCGACAGCGACTTCACGATCCGGCGCGGCGACCGCATCGCCCAGATGGTGGTGGCGCCGGTGAGCGCCGTCCGCTTTTCCGAAAAGGAGACGCTCGATGCGACGGAACGGGGTTCTGGCGGCTTCGGCTCGACTGGCCGCTAGCTGTCTTGCGCTGCTCACGCTGGCGGTGGTGCCGGCGCTGGCGGGTGACCGGGCGCTGATCGACTTCATCGGCTATTCCGAGGACGGGCAGTATTTCGCGTTCGAGGAATACGGCATCGGCGACGGCTCGGGGGCGCCGTATTCGCACATCTTCATCGTCGACCTCGCGGCGGACGCCTGGGTCGACGGCGCCCCGATCAGCGTCGACACGCTGAGCGATGCCGACCCGGAAGCGACGCCGCTCAGCGCCGTGCGGGCCGAGGCGCGGGACAAGGCCAAAAAGAAGCTCGACGCCCTCAAGATCGATGTTCCGGTCGAGATCCTGTCGCTGCTGGGCGATGGGGTTGCGGGCGCCGACGGCAAGAGCGCTGGCTTTTCGACCCCGATGTGCTGCGGGCCGGGGCAGACGCAGGACGACGCGTTCACGCTCAAGCTTTCGACCTTTCCGATCGCCTCGGGCGAGGATTATTGCGCCGACATGAGCCCGGTCGGCTACGCGCTCATTTTCAAGGCAAATGGCGAGCCGGTCGAGCTGCATCGCGATGGCGCGAAACTGCCCAAATCGCGCGGCTGCACGCTCGACTATCGCATTTACGCCGTCGTACAGCCGTTCGAGGGCGGAGCGGGGGGGCGGATGGCGATCGTCTCGTCATACCCTTACGGCTTCGAGGGACCGGATCGCCGCTTCCTTGCGGTGCCGATCGACCAATGAGCGTGCTGTCGCCGGATGAGGCCCGCCGCTATGCCCGGCATCTGGTGCTGCGGGACGTCGGCGGCGCCGGGCAGCAGAAGCTCAAGGCAGCGCGCGTGCTGGTGGTGGGGGCCGGCGGGCTCGGCAGCCCGGTGATCGCTTACCTGGCGGCGGCGGGGGTCGGCACGCTGGGGGTGGTGGACCACGATACGGTTGGGCTCTCAAACCTGCAGCGGCAGATCATCCATCGGACGCAGGACGAGGGCGTCGGCAAGGCGTCCAATGCCTCGAGCTTCGTCGCCGCGCTCAACCCCAATGTACGGTTCACCGCGCATGCAACGCGGGTCGACGCGACCAATGCCGATGCGCTGCTCGCCGGCTACGATCTGGTGCTCGATGGCACCGACGATTTTGCGACGCGCCGGGTGATGGCGGAAGCCGCAGAGCGGCGCGGCGTGCCGCTGGTTTCGGGGGCGGTGTCGATGTGGGACGGGCAGGTGACGGTGTTCGCGCCGGGCGGCCCGACATTCGGGGCGCTCTATCCGATAACGCCCGACGCCGCGGACCTGCCGAGCTGCGAGGTGGTCGGGGTGCTCGGGCCGGTGACTGGTGTGATCGGCACGCTGATGGCGATGGAAGCGCTGAAGCTGATCACTGGCGCCGGGGAGCCGCTGGTCGGGCGCCTGCTGCTCTATGACGGACGGTCCGCGAGATTTACGGAGTTGGGGTACTAGCGCGCGTGGGGCCGCCCCTCACCCTCTCTCCCCGGAGGGGCGAGGGGACGCCAGAACGGAGGGCCGTGGTTGCCCTCGCACGGCGTTAGCGAAGGGTACTGACGACGACGTGGCCGGTCTTCTGGTCGGTGCGCGGCCGGATCATGATCTCGACGTCCTGATTGAGGGCGGTCAAAAGGCCCATCATGCGCTCGACCGAAAAACCTTCGAGTCGATAGTTGGCGAGAGCAGAGACTTTGGGTTGGGGAATGCCGAGCACTTGAGCGGCCGCTGCCCGCTTGAGTTTGCGCGCCTGGATCAGCGCATTGATCTCGATGGCCAGGTGCGTCTTGATCTGCCGATCGGCTGCGTCGGAATAGCCGAGATCGGCAAAGATATTGCCGGTTCCAGGGACCATATCGTCAGTCGTTGCATGCCTCGCGATCAGCGCGACATCCGTCCTGGGCGACCCCTCACCCTGACCCTCTCCCCAGAGGGGCGAGGGGGCGCAAGAACAGAGGCCGGTGGATCCCCTCGCCCCTTCGGGGAGAGGGTGGCCGAGCGAAGCGGAGGCCGGGTGAGGGGCTGCCCCGCGCACCGATGTTACATCAGATCAGGATGGCGGAAGATCAGGGTGGCGTTGGTGCCGCCGAAGCCGAAGCTGTTGCTCAGTGCGACGCCGATATCGACGTTGTCGCGGCGCTGGCGGAGGATCGGCATGTCGGCGAACATCGGATCGAGGGTGTCGATGTTGGCGCTTTCGCACAGGAACCGGTGCTGCATCATGAGGATGCAGTAGATCGATTCCTGCACCCCGGTGGCGCCGAGCGAGTGGCCGGTCAGCGACTTGGTGGCCGAGATCGGCGGGCAGCTGTCGCCGGTACCGAAGACGGCGCGGATGGCGTCCATCTCCTTGGCGTCGCCGATCGGCGTCGAGGTGGCGTGCGGATTTATGTAGTCGATCTTTTCCTTCACCGTCTCGAGCGCCAGCTGCATGCAGCGCGTCGCGCCTTCGCCCGAGGGGGCCACCATGTCGTAGCCGTCCGAGGTTGCGCCGTAGCCGACCAGTTCGGCCAAAATCTTGGCGCCACGCGCCTTGGCGTGCTCGAGTTCCTCGAGGACGATGACGCCGGCGCCGCCGGCGATGACGAAGCCGTCGCGGGCCACATCATAGGCGCGGCTGGCCCTGGATGGATTGTCGTTGAAGTCGGTCGACATGGCGCCCATGGCGTCGAACAGGTTCGACATGGTCCAGTCGAGATCCTCGTGGCCGCCGGCAAAGACGATGTCCTGCTTGCCCATCTGGATCTGCTCGTAGCCGTTGCCGATGCAGTGCTTGGACGTCGCGCAGGCCGAGGTGATCGAATAGTTGACGCCCTTGATGCCGAAGGGCGTCGCCAGCGTCGCGGAGGCGGTCGAGCTCATCGCCTTGGGCACGGCCAGCGGTCCGATGCGCTTGGGGCCGCGCTCGCGGGTGATGTCGGCGGCCTCGACCACCGTGTGGGTCGAGGGGCCGCCCGAGCCCATGACGATGCCGGTGCGGGGGTTCTGGATGTCGTGCTGCTCAAGCCCCGAATCCTCGATCGCCTGCTGCATGGCGATGTAGTTCCAGGCGGCACCCTTGCCCATGAAGCGAGTGGTGCGCCGGTCGAGCACGGCGAACGGATCGAGCTTGGGAGCGCCGTGGACCTGGCACCGGAAGCCCAGTTTTGCGTATTCCTCGGCAAACACGATGCCGGGGGTCGCGGTCCGAAGGCTCTCAAGAACCTCGGCCGTGTTGTTGCCGATCGAGGACACGATCCCCATACCGGTGACGACGACTCGCCTCATGCGTTCAGCCTCCCCGCCGCGCCAGACTACTGTGCGCCTATGTCCGAAAACAGACCGACGCGCAGATCTTTTGCTTCGTAGATAAGCTTGCCGTCGGCTTTCACAAAGCCTTCGGCGATGCCAAGGGCCACTTTCGAGCGCACAACGCGGCGAATATCGACACCGTATTCGACCAGCTTGACGTCGTTGGTCACCTGACCGGTGAACTTGATTTCGCCGCCGCCCAGCGCCCGGCCGCGGCCGGGCGAGCCGCCCCAGCCGAGGAAGAAGCCGGTCATCTGCCACAGCGCATCGAGCCCGAGGCAGCCCGGCATCACCGGATCGCCTTGGAAATGGCAGGCGAAGAACCACAGGTCCGGCCGCACATCGAGTTCGGCGCGGATCTGGCCGCGGTTGTAGGCGCCGCCTTCGGCATCGATCTGGGTGATGCGATCGAACATCAGCATGGGCGGCAGCGGCAATTGGGCATTGCCGGGGCCGAACAGCTCCCCCCGCCCGCAGGCGAGAAGCTCTTCGTAGGCATAGGCGTTCTGGCGCTCCGCCATTGGGATGTCCCGACTGGTTGGATTGAGCGCCGTGTGTATTGGGCCACATCGGGAGGGTCAAGCGCGCTGGCGCGACAACCGGGCCGCTTGTGCGCATTATTCGGCAAAGCTATAAGTGCCGCCGAAACCAGAGATTTCCAGGGATTTGATGCCGGACCGCCATATCTTCAGCCGCGCCATCCCGTCGCGACGCCCCTGCCTTACCGCCGTGCTGCGGATGGCGGGGCTACGCCCGACGCGGCAACGCGTGGCGCTGGCGGAGATCCTGTTTGCCGGAGAACACCGGCATGTGAGCGCCGAACAGCTGCTGGCCGAGGTCAATTCGGCCAAGCTGAACGTGTCGCTGGCGACGATCTACAACACGCTGCACCAGTTCCGCGCTGCGGGCCTGTTGCGTGAGGTCGCGGTCGAGGCGTCGCGGTCGTATTTCGACACCGACACCTCGGACCACCACCATTTCTACCTCGAGGACGAACAGCGGGTCATCGACATCCCGGCGTCCAGCATCACCATCCAGAACCTGCCGGCCCCGCCCGAGGGGATGAACATCACCCATGTCGATGTGGTGGTGCGCGTACGCAAAGGCCCGGCGCTCTAGGCGCCGGGGCATTTCCGCCGGTCAGTCGAAGGTTTCGCCCTGGTAGACGCCCCAGAGGTCGGTTTCCGGCAGATAGCCCGAATAGCTGGCCGGATGACCGCTTGCCGGATGGTCGGTCGCAACCACCGAACACCAGCCGGCCTTGCAGGCGCTGATCTTGACCGGAAAGCCCGGGCCGACCCAGGCGACGACGCCGGCATCGTCGCCCGCCGAGGCCTTGAGCGGCACCTTGTCGCCGGCGTCCTTGGTGACATAGCCGGCGCGGGTGCCGATCAGCATGTTCTGGTGCACCCAGCCCTCGGAGCCATCGACGTCGCGGATTTTCCGCCAGACGTCGAATTCCTGGATGATTTCGACCGGAACGCCCGGGACCTGGTAGGTCCAGGCGACGTTGTACTGGTAGCCGGGGCCGACCCGGACGTTGCTTTCCTTGGCCTTGACGGTGACGAACCGCGGCAGCGGCAGGCCGCTCGGATTGGCGGCGGCGGCTAGCACGGGGGTTACGCCAATGGCGGGAGCAAGGACCAGCGTCAAGGCTGCAAGAACGCGGAACAACACTGTGAAAACCACTTATGAGTTGGAAGGGGCGCGCTTTTTTCCTATCGTAGGGCGGAGACCTTAATGGTCATTGAAAGGCCCGCCGCTTGACGTCCCTGAGGCCGAAAATCCTGGTGACGCGGCGACTGCCGGAATCGGTCGAAGACCGCATGTCGACGCTGTTCGACGCCCGCTTCAACCCCGACGACGCGCCCTATGCGGCCGATGCCCTGATCGAGGCGCTGCAGGGCCGGACCGTGCTGGTGAGCTCGATCACCGACCGGATCGACGCCGGGCTGATCGGCCGGCTGCCCGAGGGCGTCAAGCTCATCGCCCAGTTCGGCAATGGCTTTGACAACATCGACATCGAGGCCGCCTACGCGGCCGGACTGACGGTGACCAATACGCCGAGCGTTCTTACCGAAGACACCGCCGACATGGCGATGATGCTGATGCTGGCGCTGCCGCGCCGGCTGGTCGAGGGCGCCGAAGTGCTGCCGCGCGACGGAGCGTGGCCCGGCTGGTCGCCGACCTGGATGCTGGGGCGGCGGCTGCGCGGCCGCGACCTCGGCATCATCGGCATGGGGCGGATCGGCTCGGCGGTGGCGGCGCGCGCCAAGACGTTCGGGCTCAACATCCACTATTTCTCGCGCAACCGCCGGCCGCCGGCGCTCGAGGACAAGCTCGGGGCGATCTTTCACGACACGCTCGACGAAATGGCCGGGGCGGTCGACATCCTGTCGCTGCATACGCCACTGACGCGCGACACCCACCATATCCTCAGCCGCGAGCGAATCGGCCGGATGAAGCCCGAGGCGTTCGTGGTCAACGTCTCGCGCTCGGAACTGATCGACGAGCCGGCGCTGGTCGAGGCGATCGAGGGTGGTCGGCTCTCGGGCGCGGCGCTCGATGTGTTCGAGAACCGCCAAGGCATCAGCCCGCAGCTGCTCGACCTCGCCCGGCACCACAAGATCGTGCTCACCGCCCACATGGCGTCGGCGACGCTCGAAGCGCGCCTCGAGATGGGCGATACGGTGATCGTCAACATCCGCACCTTCATGGACGGGCACCAGCCGCCGCACCGGGTGTTGCCGGACGGGCGACGGTAAGGCTTCTTCCTTCTCCCGCTTGCGGGGGAAGGTGTCGCCGGAGGCGACGGAAGGGGGCGGCAGCCACCACTGCGCCCGGCCCCGCCCCCTCCACCACGCTGCGCGTGGTCCCCCTCCCCCGTAGACGGGAGAGGAGCCCCGACTGCTAGGTCAGTTCCGCAATGCGGCCTTCGATAAAACGTCGTTCTGCATCCTGCTCCGTGAATTTTAGCGCATCCCTGTAGGCCATCTGTGCTTCGGCCCGCCGCCCAAGCCGCCGCAGCAGGTCGGCCTTGGTCGCGTGGGCGAAGCGGTAGGTGGCAAGGGCGTCGGCGGCGAGCGGCTCGACCAGGACGAGGCCGGCTTCCGGGCCGTCGCGCATGGCGATGGCGACGGCGCGGTTGAGGGCGACGATCGGGGTGGGCTCGGCGCGCAGCAGCAGGTCGTAGAGCGCAACGATCTGGATCCAGTCGGTGTCGCCCGGGATGCGGGCGGCGGCATGGGTTGCGGCGATCATCGCCTGGATGGTGTAACTGCCGACCGGCGGGGTGGTGAAGGCGCGTTCGGCGAGGGCGGCACCTTCTTCGATCAGAGCAGCATTCCAGCGCGCCCGATCCTGCTGTTCGAGGAGGATGATGGCGCCGTCCTCACCGACGCGGGCGGCGGCGCGCGACTGGTGGAGGAGCATCAGGGCCAAGAGGCCGTCGGTATCGGCCGAGGGCTGGAGGGCGGCGAGCAGCCGGGCGAGGCGTACTGCCTCGGCGCAGAGCTCGTGGCGGATCAGGGCGTCACCGCTCGAGGCCGAATATCCCTCGTTGAAGATCAGGTAGATGGTGTGGAGCACCGTATCGAGACGCTCTGGCCAATCGGCGGCCGCCGGCACCTCATAGGGCAGGTGCGCCTCGCGAATTCTGGCCTTGGCGCGAACGATGCGCTGGGCGAGCGCTGCCGGCTTGGCCAGATAGGCAGCGGCAATCTCTTCGGTGGTGAGGCCACACACCTCGCGCAGCGTCAGCGCGACCTGCGCATCGGCCGAGAGGGCCGGATGGCAGCAGGTGAAAATCAGCCGCAGCGTGTCGTCCTCGATGTCCTGGCGTTCGGCGGGCATGGTGTCCTCGCTTTCGATCTGCCGCTGCAGTTCCGGCGCGATGGTCTTGAACCGGCCGCTCTTGCGCAGCCGGTCGATGGCCTTGAAACGGCCGGCCGAAATCAGCCAGGTGCGGGGATTGGCGGGAAGGCCGTCGCGCGGCCACTGCGCCGCCGCCGCAAGGAACGCATCGGCGAGTGCTTCGTCGGCGAGCTCGAAGCTGCCGAGGAGCCGGATGAGGCTCGCCAGCACCCGGCCGCGCTCGGCCCGGTAGATCTGCTCGAGATCGATCACGGCGGGGTCGGGATTTCGAACACCGGCCGCACCTCGATGGTGCCGATTTCGGCCAGCGGGATGCCGGCGGCGAGCCGCACCGCCTCGTTCATGTCGCGCGCTTCGATGAGGATGAACCCGGCCATCTGCTCCTTGGTTTCGATGAAGGGGCCATCGGTGGTGGTGAGCTTGCCGTCGCGGACCCGCACCAGCACGGCGCTGTCGCCGGCCTGGATGGCCTCAGAGGCGATGTAGTGGCCGCTGCGCCGGAGTTCGTCGTCGTAGCCGAGCGACCGCCGGTCGATCTCCTGCCGCTCGGCGAGCGTTGCCTCGGTGAACCTAGCCGGCTCGAAATGCACCAGACACATGTAGCGCATGGGGGTCTCCTTGCTTGATGCATATGATCGTTGGCGCGGTGCGGCAATCGACAGGCTCGGCGGACTCTCGCCGACCTCGACAATTTGCGTCAAATCCGGCGGCTGTTGGAAGCGTCTCGCAACCATGCCGCTTCAGGGACCTCTAAGGCTGTCCGCCAATGGGGGTGGCAGGCGCCGCGGCAGGCGCCGCATAGTGGCGGTCGTCGCCATGTGTTTTCGCGGGCGCGAGGATGACTGCCCAGATGTCCGAACCCGTGTCCTTTGCCGCCCCGCCCGCCTCGCGCGAGCGGTTCCTGCTGCCGCCGGCGATTATCCTCCTGGTGTTTGCCATGGTGGTGGTGGCGGTCGCGGGCTTTGCCTTCGTCAGCGCCCAGCAGCAATCGCTAGGAACGCAGCGGCTGCGCAACGACGCGCTGCGCGAGGCAATGCGGGCGCTCGAGGCGGCGGATGCGTCGGCCGCCCATGTGCTCAACGGCGACCGCGGGGCGATGGCGGTGTATTTCCGCGATGTCGAGGTGCTGACCTCGCTCCGGCCCAAGAGCCTCGACACCCTGCCCGAGGTGCCGCCCGTGCTCGACACGCTGCTCAAGGACTGGAGCGAGGCGGTGTCGCTCAGTGCTGATGGCCGCGCCGACGAGGGACGGCAAGTGCTGGTCGAGCGGCAGAGCCGCGCTGCGGTGGCGCGGATCGGCGAGGCCGCGGAGGCGGCGCTGGGCGAGGCGCGTGCGGCGCTCAGCAAATACGAGGACAATATCGGGCTCGGGACGCTCGCCGTCCTGGTGCTGCAGGTGCTGAGTGGGACGCTTGCGATGAGCGGGATGTTCTTTGCCTTCCGCTCGAGTGCGCGGGAAGCGCGCGGCCGTTCGCTGGCGCTCGCCTCGGCCGACACCTCGCGCGAGCAGGTGGCGCGGCTGTTCGACATGGCCGACGTGCTGCAGAGCGCGACGGACTACAGCGATGCCAACCAGGTGCTGAAGGCGACGGCGTCGGATCTGCTGCCGGGATTTTCCGGTGCGCTCTATGTGTTCAACAATTCCCGCGACCGGCTGGTGCGCTCGACGGTATGGGGGATCGGCGACGACGTTGCGACGCCCGAGACGATCCAGCCCGACCAGTGCTGGGCGCTGAAGCGCGGCAAGCCGCATCTCAACCGGCCGGACGGGCGAAAGCTCTGCTGCGACCACCACGGCGGTCCGCAGACGGTGCTCGAAATCCCGATGATCGCGCGCGGCGAAATCATGGGGCTGTTCCAGCTGTTTGCGACCGGCGAGCGGGCGCAGGAGCAGCTCGATGCGGCAACCGGCCTCGCCTCGGCAATCGCCGACGGCATGAGTCTGGCGCTCGCCAATATGGGGCTGCGCGAAAAGCTGAGGAACCAGGCGCTGCGCGATCCGCTGACCGGGCTCTACAACCGGCGCTACATGGAAGATTGCCTGCAGCGCTTCGTGCGCCTCGCCGATCGCGAGAACCGCGAAGTGAGCGTGGTGATGGTCGACCTCGATCATTTCAAGCGGCTCAACGACGAGCACGGCCATGCCTTCGGTGACAGCGTGCTGCGCGACACGGCGATGAGCATCGTAGGGACCTTGCGCGAGACCGACATCGTCTGCCGCTATGGTGGCGAGGAACTGGTGGTGATCCTGCCCGACTGCGGCCTCGAGGCGGCGGCCGGCAAGGCCGAGATGCTGTGCGAGCGCGTCGCGGCGCTGAGCCAGACGCACGGCGCGGCGATCAGCGCCTCGTTCGGCGTCGCCTCGGTGCCCTACACCTCGAGCAGCGTAACGGACCTCCTCGGCGCGGCGGACGGCGCGCTCTACAAGGCCAAACAGAATGGCCGCAACCAGGTGATGACGGCCGAGCGGCGGCCGTTCCAGCTGGAGCGGCTCGAGGACCAGCTCGACCCGCCCCGGCTGCAGGCGGCGGAATAGGTCCGCGGCCTGGAGGTGCGTTCTAGCCGAGCGCCGACTGCTCGGTCGCGATGCGGTCGATCAATGCGTTCATTGCGGCCAGCGCCGGATCGGCCGGCGGATTGGCGCCAAACTTCTTTTTAACATGCCGAACCGGTTCAGCGAGAATCTTGTCGAGATCGGTCTCGCACGTGAACTTGCCGGCGACGCGCTTGATCTTGGAATTGTCGAACAGCGTCGTCCAGCTCTTGTCGCCGCGCAGCGGGCCGAGCCAGTCGGGGTGGTACTTCACGAGCGTGTCGGTCGGCACGTGAACGATCCTGGGTTCAACCCCGAGACCGCGGCCGATCGCCTGGTAGATGGCGTCCCAAGTGAAGGCGGCATCGCCCGTAATGTGGAAGTCCTCGCCGAGCGCCGCCGGATTGCCAAACAGCTTGACAAAGGGCTTGGCGAAATCCTCCGACCGGGTGAGCGTCCAGGGGGCGTTGCCGTCGCCGGCGACCAGGACCGGCTGGCCGGCGAGCAGCCGCCGCGCGACGATGTCCTCGTCGTTCATCATGGTGGGAAGGCCGGAGCGCACGGTGTGGCTGGGCCGCACATTGGTCCAGGGCAGGCCTTTGGCCGCCTTCATCAGGGTCTCGCAGGCGATCTTGGCCTGGCTGTAGGGCCAGTAAGGATTGACCGCCGGCGTCGCCTCGGTGGTCACGTAGCTGTGGATCGACTTCTGGTAGACGGACGCCGAGGAGATGAAGATGTACTGCGAGGTCTTGCCGGAGAAGGTGTCGATGTCCTGCTGCATCTGGTCGGGCGTGAACACCATGAACTGGGCGACCACGTCCCAGTGCCGCTCGCCGAGCTGCCGATAGCTCGCCGGATCCTTCATGTCGCCGACGATCGAGGTGACACCAGCGGGCAGCTTCGCATCGCGCTGGCCGCGATTGAACACCGAGACCTTGTGGCCGGCGGCCAGCGCCAGCTCGACGCAGGGCAGCGAAATCTGCCCGGTCCCGCCCACAAACAGCACATTCAAAGACATTTTGGCTCCTCCAGTATTTCGGAGGAACGTGCCTCAGAACTGCGGCAGAGTCACCTGCCGGGCGGCGTTGTAGGTCTGCTGCAGGCGCAACTGCATCTGGAAGTTCTGCTGCTGCGCCTGAAAAGCCGCCTGCATATCGAGCTGCTGCTGGTGCAGCCTGGTCGCAAAGGCGATCTCATTCTGACGGCAGACGGCGAGCGCCGTCTTGTTGTCGATGTAGTGGGTCGCCGCGGTGTCGGGGATGACCGGGCAATCGGCAAGCGCCGCGCCGGTGGCGGCAAGCGTCATGGCAAGGGCGAGAACAACTGAGCGCATGACCCAATATGGGGCACGCGAAGCGGCGACCCAAGGGCGCCGGTGATCACTTCTGCCTCAGGCGGCTCCGGTGGCGAGCGGCAGCGCCCGCGACACCAGGTCCCGCACCAGCCGTTCGGTCTCGGCCGGATCGTCCCCGGGGATCGGCAGGCGGCCGCCGATCAGCAGTTCCGCAGCGCCGTGAACCAGCGACCACACCGCACTGACGCCGATGAGGCCGGCCTCCGAGCGATAGGGATCGACGCCGGTGACGGCGACGACATCGGCAACCAGCTGATCGAAGGCGGCGCGCCCCGCGGCGGCGAGTTCGGGGTCGGAGTGGTCGATCCGCGTCGATGAAAACACCAGCCGGAACATGTCCGGGTTCTCCCGGGCGAAGTCGACATAGCCCATCCCGGCGGCAAGCAATTGCGAGCGCGGATCGGCGGCGGCGGCGCCCTTGCGGCGCTGCTGGGTGGTGAGGAAGTGGCGATAGCCCGTGGCGGCGAGCGCCGTCAGCAGCGCATTGGCATCGGCAAAGTGATGCGCCGGGGCGCCGTGCGAGACGCCCGCCCGCTTGGCACAACTGCGCAGCGTGAACCCCTCGATGCCCTTGTCGCGCAGTTCGGCCTCGCCGGCCGAAAGCAGCGCGTCGCGCAGATCACCATGGTGGTAGCCACGACGCGGGTGAGGGTCGGAGGGTTCGGACATGCGCAATTCCACAGGGGCGCCGAACCAACGGGCTCGGGCGAAGCAATGGCAGAGATCTAATCGTTCGAAGATATCTTGACAATGTCCAAATCCTGCGGCACTCAATCCGGACACTGTCTAGATGAGGTCACTGATGGAACTTGAAACGCTGTTCAGCCTCGCCAGCGCCCTGGCATTGAGCGGGTGGGTTGCCCTTTTGGCGACGCCGCTCCTGCCGCGGCTGAGCCAGATCTATGCGGGGATCATTGTGCCCGCGGCCCTCGCGACGCTCTACGCCGGGCTGGTCCTTGCCTTCTGGAGCAGCAGCCATGGCGGCTTCGGCAGCCTTGCTGCCGTCGCCGAACTGTTCGCGACGCCGCAGGTCCTGCTGGCGGGCTGGGTGCACTACCTCGCCTTCGACCTGTTGGTCGGCGCCTGGCAGGTGCGGCAGGCCCGCGCCGAAGGCATCGGCTTTCTCGTGCTGCTGCCATGCCTCGCCCTGACCTTCCTCTTCGGCCCCATCGGCCTGTTGTTGTTCCTCGGCCTCAGGGCAGCCAACTGGCTCGCCCCACGACAGGCCGCCCAGACCGGAGTTACCCCATGACCGACCTGACCCTCGAGCGGGCGCCGCTGCGCAGTTTCGCCCTCCCCCAGATCTTCCGCGGCGAGCCGGCCTTTGCGGCGGCCGGCCTCCTGATGTTCTGGCTGATGCTGCCGACGGCGGCGGCGGCGCTGCTCGACCGGCGACAGTTCCTGGGCGTCAGCGTCTGGGACAAGCCGCTCAAATTCCAGCTGGCGCTCGGTATCTACCTGCTGACGCTCGCCCTGTTCGCAAGCTGGCTGCCGGCCGGGTTCGTCGCCGGACGCCGGTATCGCGTCTATGCCGCCAGCGTGCTCGTCGCCATCGGGCTCGAGATGGCGTGGCTGATGGGGGCTGCAGCGCTCGGGGTCGCCTCGCATTTCAACGCGACCGCGATCGGCACGCTGATCTACCGGACGATGGGCGGCCTCGCCATCTGGCTGACCTCGGCGAGCCTCGTTTACGGCGTGGTGATCGCGCGGCGCGGGCGGGAGTTCGGCAATCCGGCACTCAGGGACGGCATCGCCATCGGCCTCATGCTGGTGCTGCCGCTGACGCTGGTGACCGCCGGATTCATGAGCGCCTGGGGCAGCCATTTCGTCGGCGGCGTCGCCTCGGACGCCGGCGGGCTGTGGCTCATGGGTTGGGCCCGCGATGGCGGCGACCTGCGCGTGGCGCATTTCTTCGGCACCCACGCCCTGCACGTGGTGCCGGCGATCGCGCTGGTCTCATCGGCGGTGTTCGGCAAGACGCGGCGCTGGCCGGTGCGGCTGGGCGCGGTGCTGTTTGTCGCCTTCGTCGCCTACACCTTTGTCGAGGCGCTCTCAGGCCGGCCGTTCCTGGGGTTCATCGGCTGACGGTCCGATCGCCTCCGGTATCGCGCCGAGGACGAAGGCGGAGACCTTGTCGATCGGCATTTCACAGGGGCGAAGCGCCGGATCGCCCGAGGGTGGCGCGTAGATGTTGAGGCTGATGCGGTCGGGGCCGCCGAGCTCTTCGGCATAGAGCTTGGCGCTCCGGCCATTGGCGTGCGCGGTATTGCTGACGCCATAGCGTCGGCCATCATAGCGCGCGGTAAACCAGCCGCGCGGCCAGGCGGCGAGGGTGGACCAGACGGCAGCGGCGGAGGTGTCGGGCATCGCTTCTTTCATCCCGATGAAAATGGGGGTGGGTGGGCCGCTCGGCAATAGCCTGCCGCTAGCCGACCATCCGACCCGGATTCCTTGATGATCCCGAGGACTTTCCCTTGCGCGTGCCCGGCGCACGGGCTACCGCCGCACCAATGCGGCTGAACGCTCCTCGTCCGGTCAAGCCAACAGGGATCTGCGATGGTTGACGGGACTGGACAAATCATCGTGGTGGCCGGAGCAACCGGCGATCTCGGGCAGCGGCTCACCGGGCAACTGGTCCGGCGCGGCGCCGAGGTGCGGGCGCTGCTGCGCAAGGGCACGCCGGAGGCGAAGGCGTCGATGCTTCGCGCCGCTGGAGCCACATTGGTGGAACTCGATTTCGAGGACGCCGGCGCCCTCAAGCGTGCCTGTTCGGACGCTGCCTGCGTCGTCTCGACGCTCAACGGCGTCGAGGACACGATGATCGACCTGCAGAGCCGCGTGCTGGAGGGGGCGGTCGCCGCCGGCGTGCCGCGGTTCATGCCATCAGATTTCTCCCTCGATTTCACCAAGACGCGGCCCGGCGACAACCGCAACATGGACCTGCGGCGCGCCTTCGCGGCACGGGCCGATCAGGCGCCGATCCGGGTGCAATCGGTGCTGAATGGGATGTTTATGGAGCTGCTGGCGGGGCAAGCGCCGGTGATCCTGTATCAGCGCCGAAGGGTGCTCGCATGGGGCAACGTCGACCAGCCACTCGACTTCACCACCAAGGACGACGTGGCCGACTTTACCGCCGATGTCGCCCTCGATCCCCAAGCTCCCCGCTATTCGAGGGCTGCCGGCGATTCCGTCAGCGCCCGCCAGCTGGCGGAGATCATGTCGCGGCTGAGCGGCGAAACCTATCGGACGTTGCGTCCTGGCGGGCTCGGGCTGTTCGGCCTGCTGATCACTTTCGTGCGGACCTTGACCCCCAAGACCAGCGAGCCTTTTCCGGCGTGGCAGGGCATGCAGTACATGCGCGACATGATGAGCGGGAGGGGCAAGCTCAGCCCCCTCGACAGCAGCCGCTACGGCAAGACCGACTGGACAACCACCACCGACTTTCTCGCGGAACACGCCCGCAAGGCCTAGCCGAACCGCACCGGACACAGAAGAAAGGCCCGGGATTGCTCCCGGGCCTTTTTGTAATTTCGTTCTTGTAGCCGCGCCTTACTCGGCGGCAGCCGGAGCTTCGGGGGCCAGTTCCTTGCCGGTCGCCTGGTCGACGACCTTCATCGAGAGGCGGACCTTGCCGCGCTCGTCGAAGCCGAGGAGCTTGACCCAGACCTTGTCGCCTTCCTTGACGACGTCGGTGGTCTTGTTGACCCGGGTTTCGGCCAGCTGGCTGATGTGGACGAGGCCGTCCTTGGAACCGAAGAAGTTCACGAACGCGCCGAAATCGGCGGTCTTGACCACGGTGCCCTGGTAGATGGCGCCGACTTCGGCCTCATCGGTGATGCCCTTGATCCACTTGATGGCGGCATCGATCTGCTTGCCGTCGGTCGAGGAGATCTTGATAGTGCCATCGTCCTCGATGTTGATCTTGGCGCCGGTCTTTTCGACGATCTCGCGGATCACCTTGCCGCCGGTGCCGATCACTTCACGGATCTTGTCGGTCGGGATCTTGATGGTCTCGATGCGGGGGGCGAACTCGCCGACTTCCGCACGCGCGGTGGTCAGCGCCTTGGCCATTTCGCCGAGGATGTGCAGACGTCCGTCCTTGGCCTGGCCGAGGGCGATCTTCATGATCTCCTCGGTGATGCCGGCGATCTTGATGTCCATCTGGAGCGACGTTACACCGCCGTCCGTGCCGGCCACCTTGAAGTCCATGTCGCCGAGGTGATCCTCGTCGCCGAGGATGTCGGAGAGCACGGCGAACTTTTCACCCTCGAGGATGAGGCCCATGGCGATACCGGCCACCGGCTTCTTCATCGGCACGCCCGCATCCATCAGCGCGAGGCTGGTGCCGCAGACGGTCGCCATCGAGGACGAGCCGTTCGACTCGGTGATCTCGGAGACAACGCGGATGGTGTAGGGGAACTCGTCGGCCTTGGGGCGCATCGGGTTGATGGCGCGCCAGGCGAGCTTGCCGTGGCCGATTTCGCGGCGGCCGGGTGAACCCATGCGGCCCGCTTCACCCACCGAGTAGGGAGGGAAGTTGTAGTGGAGCAGGAAGTTCTGCTTCTGCGTGCCCTCGAGCGAGTCGATGTACTGCTCGTCGTCGCCGGTGCCGAGAGTCGCGACCACGAGGGCCTGCGTCTCGCCGCGGGTGAACAGGGCCGAGCCGTGGGTGCGCGGCAGGATGCCGACTTCGGCCACGATCGGGCGAACGGTCTTCAGATCACGGCCGTCGATGCGCAGGCCGGTGTCGAGGACGTTCCAGCGGACGATCTTGGCCTGGAGGGTGTGGATGACCTCGCTCAGCGCTTCGCCCGAGATGGTCCCGGTTTCGACGCGCGCGGCGTAGGCTTCCTTGACCTTCTTCTTGGCGGCATCGACCGCGGCGTAGCGCTCTTCCTTCTTGGTGATCTTGTAGGCAGCGCGCAGGTCCGCCTCGATGAAGCCGAGGACGTCCTTTTCGAGCTCCGAGTGATCCGGCGCCGTGAAGTCGCGCGGCTCCTTGGCGGCGAGCTCGGCGAGCTTGATGATCGCCTGGATGACTTTCTTGGACTGCTCGTGGCCGAACATGACGGCGCCGAGCATAGTTTCTTCCGACAGCTCCTGGGCTTCGGATTCAACCATCAGCACGGCATCCATGGTGCCGGCCATGACGAGGTCGAGCTTGGATTCCGAACGGCGGTCGACGGCGAG
>JANXSI010000447.1 GCA_025352765.1 Devosia sp.
TTGCCGCGAGCTGCATGCGCATTCGCAAAATCGATGGCGGACAGGGACAGCTATGACGCGATTGCGTTCGCGATCTACCTCTTTCGACGTGGCCGCCCTCGCCGGCGTTTCCCAGTCGGTGGTCTCCCGAGCCTTCAATCCGGGATCGAGCATTGCGGAGGAGACACGTAAGAAGGTGATCGCCGCGGCGCGGAAACTCAACTACGTGCCCAATTCGATCGCCAGCAGCCTGACCACGAAGCGCACCAACATAGTGGCGCTGATCCTCGGGAACATGGCGAACCCGTTCTACGTGCACGTCCTGCACAACTTCAGCCAGCGGCTGCAAGAGATGGGGCGGCAGGTGCTGACGTTCACCGTCGATCCGGGCGCCGAGAGCGACGATGCGATCATGCGCGTGCTGCAGTATCAGGTGGATGGCGTAATCCTGACCTCGGCCCAGCTTTCGACCCGCATGACCAGCATCTGCCACGAGCGCGGCATCCCGATCGTATTGTTCAATCGCTACATCCCGGGTAGCGACGCCTCCGGGGTGCGCTGCGACAATGCAGCCGGCGGCCGCCAGATCGCCGAAGCGTTTCTCGCGGCGGGCGCCAAGAGCTTTGCGATGATCACCGGCGATCCCAAGGGTACGACGAGCCAGGATCGCGTTCGGGGGTTTGTCGAACGCCTTCTGGAAGAAGGAATCCGGCGGACCGACATCGAAGAAATCGAGGGCAACTCATCTTATGAAGGGGCCGCCAGCGCGGCGCTGAAGCTGTTCAAGAACCGTAAGCGGCCGAGTCCGGATGCGCTGTTTGGCATCAACGACATCATGGCCATGGGCGCCATGGACGCCCTGCGAAGCCGGCTCGGCATGCGCATTCCGGACGATCTGATGGTAGGTGGGTTCGACGATATCCCGGAAGCCCGCCGCCTGCCCTATCAACTGACGACGGTGCGCCAGCCGATCGACCTGATGGTCGAGGAGACGCTATCGATCCTGCACCTCGACGATCCGACGCAGCAGATCGAGCGCGGCATCGACCGGCCGATCACCGGTAAACTTATCTGGCGGAACACCATTCCGGTGCCGCCGGCCTATCGCTGGGCGGCCGACAATTCCGGCGAGACAGACGCCAGCTGATCTTCACCCCCTGAAGCAGCACGGGGGCCTTTCGGCCCCCGCTAATTTATTATTCCGCGGCCTGCCGGACCGGCGGCGTGTAGCCGAAATCGAAGGGCGGCGGCGCGCCACGCTCGAGCTTTAGCGCCGTCCTTCGCGTCGCCGATGCCGCGACATCGGCCTTGTTGTCCGGCGTCAGCACCACGCCGTAGGCGGTGGACGCCTGGTCGCGCGAGACCAGACCGTAGCGCACATCGCGCGCCACCGACTCGACGTCGCGATCCAGCGGATCGCCCCAGCCGCCCGATCCGGCGGTCTAGAACACCACGCGGTCACCCGGCTCGACCTGCAGATTGTCGATCTTGGAGGGGATGCGGGTCGGCGTGTCCTCGCCCGCCTTGATCAGCCATTTGCTCGAAGTGCCGCCATGCAGCCCGCCATTGATGCCCCAGGGCGGCACCACTTCGCGATCGTCGTGGATCGACACTTTGCCCGAGGCGAGGATGCGGTAGACCTTCTCAATGCCGGCGCCGCCGCGATGCAGCCCCGGCCCGCCCGAATCCTGGATTGGCTGATAGCGGTCGATCAGAACGGGATAATAGTTCTCAATGTACTCGATCGGGGTGGCCGAGAACAGCGGCCACCAGGCATGGCCGTCGAAACCGTCGCCCTTGGGGCGGCCCGGCACGCCACCGAACAGCAGTTCCATCAGCTGGAAGTACTTGTTGTTCTTGTCGGTGCCCGAGAAGATGAAGTGCGGGCTGGTGCCGTAGCCGGCCGCCATCGACAGCTGCGGCACGAACTTGCCGAGCGCGCCGGCCTGGCAGTCGAAGAACCGGGTGTGGGTGTTGAGGCGGTTGGACAGTGCCGCGGGAAAGCGCGGATTGAGCAGCGAGCCTTCCGGCAGCACGATCTCGAACAGATCGTAAAAGCCCTCGTTGAACAACACCGAGGGATCGAACGACATGATCATGTAGACGCCGAAGAAGAGTTTGCAGAGCCCTTCGTGGATGTGGAAGTTGATCGGCCCTTCCGCCTGGTCGTCGGTGCCGGTCCAGTCGAATACCGCGATATCGCCGCGCCGCGAGATAGTCAGCGTCATCTTGAACGGACCGTTGCCGAGACCGTCGTCGTCGACGTAGTCGGTGAAGCTCACCGGCTCTTCCGGGATGTACTTCTGGATAACCACGCGCATGGCTTCGCGGGTGCGGGCCAGCAGCATGTCGCAGGCCGTCATGTAGGTGTCTCGGCCGAAGCGGTCGCAGAGTTCGCGGACGCGGGTCGAGGCAGTGCGGCAGCCGGCGATGAGCGCCATCAGGTCGGCGCGGTTCATGTCCGGGGTGCGCGAGTTGTTGAGCATGATGTCGAGCACGCCGGTATTGAGGACGCCCTTGTCGTATATCTTGACCGGCGGCACGCGCAGGCCCTCTTCCCAGATGGTGCGGGCGTTGGCGGGCATCGAGCCCGGCACGGTGCCGCCGACATCGACCATGTGGCCGAAGATCGAGGAGAAGCCGACGAGGATCTTCTCGTGGAAGATCGGCATCATCACGCACCAGTCGTTGTTGTGCGAGATCGAGCCCTTGGAGGCGTAAGGGTCGTTCCAGACGAAGATGTCGCCTTCATTCACGTCGCCGCCGAACTTTTCGACGACCGACGGGATGTAGGAGCCGAACTGGCCCACGATCATCTGCCCGCGTTCGTTGCAGATCATCGGGAATTCGTCGTGCTGCTCGCGGATGACAGGCGAGAGGGAGATGCGCACCACCACGCCGTCCATCTCGAAGCGGGCGTTCTTCAGGGCATTCTCGATAATATCGAGGGTAATCGGATCGACTTTGGTTGCCATGATGGTCACTTCCCCTTCGAAACCGGCCAGATCAGGATGTTGCCGTGCTTGTCGACCTCCGCATAGTGGGCGGGCAGCAGCACAGTGGTGGAGTCGTACTGGCGGATGATCGCCGGTCCATCGACGCGGTCGCCAACACCGAGCTTGCCGCGCTCATAATGCGGCGTGTCCTGCCAGACCCCATCGAAGAAGGCGGGCCGGGTTTCGACAATGGCCGCGGCGACATTGCCGCCCTTGGCGGTGGGGGCCGCTTCGTCGACCGGCGGGGTCGCGCCGCGAGCCACAACGCGCAGCGCCACCAATTCGACCGGGACGGTGAAGCGCACGCCATACATGCGCTCGTGGACGGCGTGGAAATCGGCGAGGATAGGGTCAAGCCCGCCCCTGGCCGCAACGGTTTCAGGGCTCACATCGACCGAGACCTCGAACCCCTGCTGCTCGTAGCGGAGGTCGAGCGTATAGTGGATCGAGGCGTCGGCGGGCGCCACCTCCTGCTCGTCGAGCCAGACCTGCGCCTTGGCGGCCAGCTCGGCGAAGCGCGACCAGACGGCCGCAGGGTCGAGGCCCTTGGTCGAGCGGATGAAGGTCTGGACGAACTCGTTCTTGAAGTCGGCTTCGAGGAACCCCAGGGCCGACAGCACGCCCGGATTGGGCGGCACCAGAACCGGATAGCAGCCCAGCAGTTCGGCGAGCGCGTTGGCGTGGAGGGGCCCGGCGCCGCCGAAGGCGACGATGCCGAACTCGCGCGGATCGAGACCTCGCTGCACGGTGATCACGCGCAGGGCACCCAGCATCACTTCGTTGGCGATGTCGATGATGCCCTGGGCCGCCTGCTCGGGGGTAAGGCCGAGGGTCTTGCCAATGCCGGCAACAGCGGCCTGGGCGGCGGGAACGTCGAGCAGCATGTCGCCGCCCAGCAGCACCGGCGGCAGGTAGCCGAGGACCACGTTGGCGTCGCTGACCGCGGGCTCGGTGCCGCCGCGGCCGTACGAGACGGGACCCGGCCGCGCACCGGCGCTGCGCGGGCCGACGCGGAGCGAGCCGGTCAGTTCGGAGACATCGGCGATCGAGCCGCCACCGGCACCTACGCTGCGCACGTCGAGCGTCGGGACCTTGGCGGGGAACATGCCCACTTCGGTTGAGCGCGAGATGGTCGCCTCGCCGTCGATGATGACCGACACGTCGGTCGACGTGCCGCCCATGTCGAAGGCGAGGAGCTTGGAAAAGCCCGAGCGGCGCGACAGCATCATGGTGCTGGTCACCCCGCCGGCGGGGCCCGACAGCACGGTGTGGACGGGGCGTTCTGAGGCCGCGGCGGCGCTCATCAGGCCGCCGTCGGAGCGCACGATGTGGAGGCGCGCGGTGACCCCCTCGAGCTTCAGCCGATCCTCGATGCGCGAGAGATAGCGCTTCATGATCGGGCGCACGTAATCGTTCATCACGGTGGTGATGGCGCGGTCGTATTCGCGAAACTCGGGGAGAATGTCGGACGACAACGACACCGGAATCTCGGGGAAGCGGGCCGCCACGATGTCGCGCAGCGCGCGCTCATGATCGGGGTTCGCATAGGAGTGCATCAACGAGATGGTCAGAGCTTCGATCCCCGAACCGCAGAGGTCGTCGATCAGCGCCGTTGCCTTCGCCAGATCGAGCGGCCGGACGACTTCGCCCCGAGCATTCATGCGCTCGGGAATGCCGCGGGTGTCGGCGAGCGAGGCCAGCGGCTCGGGCTTGTCCATGTTGATCCAGCCGAACAGCGGACCGGGGGTCCAGGCCTTGGCGAGATGCAGCGTGTACTCGAAGCCTTCAGTGACGAGGAGGCCAACCCGGGCGCCCTTGCCCTCAAGCACGGCATTGGTCGCAACGGTCGTACCGTGCAGGATCAGGTCGATATCGGCAGGCGAAATGCCGGCCTTTTCGCAGATCAGCCTGACGCCAGCCGCAACGCCAATGGACTGATCCTCAGGCGTCGAAGGCGTCTTGGCCTGATAGGTCCGCTGCGTCTTTTCATCG
Organism: Devosia sp.; assembly: GCA_025352765.1. Classification (GTDB taxonomy): domain Bacteria; phylum Pseudomonadota; class Alphaproteobacteria; order Rhizobiales; family Devosiaceae; genus Devosia_A. The sequence continues at coordinate 4,968 of JANXSI010000447.1, forward strand.
TGCAGCAGCAGATCGGTGAACGTGCCACCAACGTCGACTCCAAGCCTCATTTGAACTCCATCCCCTGCCCGTTTCGCCGCCTTCAACGTTGCACCCGTTTTCGAGTGTTGAATGCGTAGTCACTTCAGCATAGTGTGCCTCCAACGGTCCCCGCAAGATCAAATATCGCTGGGATTTCTTGAATTCTCTGGCTGCGCCTGCGACACGATGGCGTAGCGTCGATGAATAGGCTTTCTTCGGGAAATACCGGCAGCATCATGAGCCCCAAGACATTGTATGAGAAGGTCTGGGAGCAGCATGTCGTCAAACAGTACGACGATGGCAGTTCCCTGCTCTATATCGACCGCCACCTGGTCCAGGAGGTGTCGAGTCCGCAGTCGTTCGCCGGGCTGATCGCCGAAGGTCGCCCGTTGCGGCGCCCGGACGCGCATGTGGCCGTCGCCGACCACGCCGTCCCCACCAAATTCCGGCACCTGGCGCAGCCCGACGGGCTCGCCTCGCGCCAGGTCTCGCGGCTCGAACAGAATTGCGAGCGATTCGGGATCAACTACATCCCGATGCGCGACGACCGGCACGGCATCGTGCATGTCATCGGACCCGAACTCGGTTTCACCCTCCCCGGCATCACGCTGGTCTGCGGCGACAGCCATACCTCGACGCACGGCGCCTTCGGAGCCATCGCCTTCGGCATCGGCGCCAGCGAGTGCGAGTGCGTGCTGGCGACCCAGACGCTGCGGCAGCGGGCGCAAAAGACCATGCGGGTGACACTCGACGGAGTCTTGCCCGAGGGCGTCGCCGTCAAGGACATCATCTTGGCGCTCATCGCCCGCATCGGGACGGATGGCGGGGTCGGCTATGCGATCGAGTATAGCGGTCCGGCCATCGCGAGCCTCTCGATGGAGGCGCGCATGACGTTGTGCAACATGTCGATTGAGGCGGGCAGCCGCGTCGGCATGGTGGCTCCGGACGCTGCGACGATCGCCTATGTCGCCGGCCGGCGGTTTGCGCCGCAGGGCGAGCTCTGGGACGCCGCCGTGGCGTACTGGAAGGCGCTGCCGTCGGACGCCGGAGCGGTGTTCGACAAGGAGGTCGTACTCGACGTGTCGGCCCTCTCCCCGCATGTCTCGTGGGGCACCAATCCGGGGGAATCGGCGCCGGTCAACGGCGTCGTGCCGGACCCTGCCGCGGAGCCCAATCCGGTCCGCCGTGCCCGGATGCAGCGCAGCCTCGACTATATGGACCTGCGTCCTGGAACACGGCTGTCCGATATCGCCGTCGACCGCGTGTTCATCGGCTCGTGCACCAATGGGCGCATTGAGGATTTGCGGCTTGCCGCGAGAGTTCTCGAAGGTCGCCGCGTCGACCCGCGCGTCGCCGCGATCGTCGTGCCCGGTTCGGCATCGGTGCGGCTCAAGGCCGAGGCGGAAGGGCTCGACCGCATCTTCAAGGATGCCGGCTTCGAGTGGCGCGATTCGGGCTGCTCGATGTGCGTTGCCATGAACGACGACCGGCTGGAGCCGGGTGAGCGCTGCGCCTCGACCTCCAACCGCAATTTCGAGGGCCGCCAGGGACAAGGCGGCCGCACGCATCTGATGAGCCCCGCCATGGCTGCTGCCGCAGCGATCGCCGGGCATCTCGTCGATGTCCGTCAGATCTAGGCGACGCCCGCATGGAAAAGTTCAAGACTTTCACCAGCGTCGCTGCCCCCCTTCCGGAGGCAGACGTCGATACCGACATCATCTTTCCGGCCCGCTTCCTGCTGCTGCTCGACAAGTCCGGACTGGGCAAGCACCTGTTCCACGAGCGGCGGCACCAGGGCGGGAGCGAAACCGATTTCGTGCTCAACCGGCCGCCATTCGACGCGGCGCGGATCCTGGTTGCCGGCGCCAATTTCGGGTCGGGCTCGAGCCGCGAACAGGCCGTATGGGCGCTCGCCGATTTCGGCATTCGCTGCGTCATCGCTCCGAGCTTCGGCGAAATCTTCTACAATAACTGCTTCAAGAACGGGGTGCTCCCCATCGTTCTGGGGGCCGACGACCATGCCGCCGCGATGCGTACGGCAGGTACCGGCCAGCCGGTGACGGTCAGCCTCGAGGCGCTTGCCATCAGCCTTCCCGACGGCGGCAAGATCAGCTTCGATCTCGACCGCTACCGTCGCGAAGCGCTCTTGCTCGGCCTCGACGAGATCGGCGCCATCCTCAGGGACGACGCTGCCGACATCGAGGCATTCGAGGCGCGCCAGCGCAAGGCCGCTCCGTGGCTGTATCTGGAGCAGGCGCAGCGGGAATTTTTCTTTGACCTCATCAGCGAGGCCGAGGGCCGGATGGAGGAGCCATGAGCGAAGACCTGACTGCCAACTACAAGCGCGCCTTCGGCAAACGCATAGGCTTCGGCAAATCGCCGGCGCTGCTTATGATCGATTTCGTCGAGGCCTATTTCGATCAGAGCTGTGCCCTCTATGCCGGCGTCGAGGACACCCTGGCCTCGGCACTCCGCCTGCAGGCCGTGGCGCGCGGCGCCGGTGTTCCGGTGATCTACACCAACGTTGTCTACAACAAGTCGGCGCTGAATGGCGGGCGCTTCTACCAGAAGTCGATGACCCTTCATAATTTCATCGAGGGCAGCCCGATGGGCGCCTGGCCGAAGGGTCTGGTGCCGACCGATGACGAACTGGTGATCTCCAAGCAATATCCGAGCGCCTTCTTTGGAACATCGCTCGCCTCGACGCTGACTACGCTGGGGATCGACACGCTGATCCATACCGGGGTCTCGACCAGCGGCTGCGTGCGCGCCACCTGCGTCGATTGCTGCTCCTACGGGTTCATCCCCATCATCGTGCGCGATGCGGTCGGCGACCGGCACGCGGCGCCGCACGAGGCCAATCTGTTCGACATGGACGCCAAGTATGGCGACGTCGTGAGCGAGGCCGAGACCATCACCTATCTCAAGACCATCGGAGCGCACTAGATGAGCAAACCCAGCCTCAGGGCCGCCCTCGCGGCCGGCGAATTCGTCGTCGCCCCCGGGATTCACGACATGATCACGGCGGTCGTCGCCAACAAGGTCGGTTTCGACTTCGTCTATGCCTCGGGATATTGGATGACGGCATCGGCGCTGGGTCTGCCGGATGCCGGCATTGCCAGCTACACGCAGATGCTCGATCGCGTGGCGACGCTTTGCAAGACCGTCAACTCGAGCGTTATCGCCGACGCCGACACCGGGTATGGCGGCCTGCTCAATGTGCACCACACTGTCCGCGGCTACGAGGAGGCCGGCGTCGTTGCCATCCAGATCGAGGACCAGGAGTTCCCCAAGAAGTGCGGCCACACGCCGTTCAAGCGCGTCGTGCCGATGATCGACATGGTTGAAAAGGTGAAGGTTGCCTGTGAGGCTCGCCGCAACCCGAAAGAAACGCTGATCATCGCCCGCACCGACGCGCGCCAGACGGACGGCTTCGAGGGCGCCATGAAGCGCGCCGCGGCCTATGGCGAGGCCGGCGCCGACATCGTCTTTCTCGAGGCGCTCGAGAGCGAAGAAGAGATGCGGATCGCCTGCAAGCGGATGACCAAGCCGACCATGGCCAACATGGCCGATGGCGGCAAGACGCCGATCCGCAGCAAGACCGAGCTCGCCGAGATCGACTACAAGCTGGCGATCTTCCCCTCGGCCACCGGCCTTGCCGCCGCCGCTGCCGCAGAACGCGCGCTGAGTGTGCTCAAGACCGAGGGCACGTCCAAGTCGCCCAATCTCGAGCTCTTCAGCTTTGCCGAGATGAACTCGCTGATCGGCTTCGAGGAAGTCTGGGCGTTCGAGCGGCGCTGGGCCCGTCCGGACACCAAGGCAGCCGAATAAATGGCGAACGTTGCCTGCATCGGTGCCGGTACCGTCGGGCGGGCCTGGGCAGTGGTGTTTGCCCGGGCCGGCCATGAGGTCCGCCTCCATGACGCCAATCCAACCGAGGTCCTGGAGCGGTCCCTGCCGCTCGCGACCAAGACGCTTGAGCTGCTGGCCGCGGCCGGACTGCTCGAGGAGAGCGTCGCGACGGTCCTCGCCCGGATTTCCGATGCCGACTCGATCGCAACTGCCGTCGCCAGTGCAGCCTATGTGCAGGAGAGCGTTCGCGAGGACGTCGAGACCAAGCGCGAGGTGTTTTCCGCCATTGCCGATGCGGCCCCCGAGACAGCCATCCTGGCGTCGTCGACGTCGGCCATCCGCGCCTCCGAGTTTCTCGGTCACATCCGGGCGCCCGAGCGCGCGCTGGTTGCCCATCCGGTCAATCCGCCGTCGCTGATTCCACTGGTCGAGCTCTGCGCCTCGGCATGGACATCGGACGCCACGCTCGAAGCCGCCAGAGCCCTTCTCACCGCGGCCGGCATGAAGCCGGTGACGGTGCTCAAGGAAATCGACGGCTTTCTGCTCAACCGCCTGCAGTTCACGCTGGTCGCCGAGGCGATGCATCTGGTCGGCGAAGGCTATTGCTCGATCGAGGACATCGACCGCGTGCTGACCGAGGGGCTGGCGCTCCGCTGGGCCTTCATCGGCCCGTTCGAGGTCGCCCATCTCAATGCCCCCGACGGCTTCAAGGGCTTCGTCGAGCGCTTGGGGCCGATGATGCGGCACCTCGCAGCGGAGGCGCAGACCACATATGACTGGACCGGGAAAGCCCAGGCAATGCACGGGCAGCTCGCGGCACGCATCCCGGTCGCCGATATTGCAGCCCGACAGGCGTGGCGCGACGAACAGATCCTTCGACTGAGGCAACTGAAGCAGGACAGTTAGCGCCGGACTTACGTCGGGATCGTAACGAACAAGGCCCTCGGTTCGCGCGACGCGTCCGCGGTACCGACGTCTTCCCTACAGCTCGAGATCGAACACCAACAACCCGGTGAGGCCGCCCTCCAGGGCGGCGACCAGACGGGCGCCGGCCTGGGCGTGGTCAGCATCCGCCAAGTACCCATCGCGAGCAGCGGCGTCGCGGAAGTCGGCGACGAAGCCGTGTGCAAACCCCTGCCCCAGCCCTTCGGGGCTGGCGTTGGGACCGGCCGCAAAGCTCAGCATCCCGTCCACTGTGGTCTCAAGAGCAGCCAACTGCGCGAAGATCGCGGCGCGCTCGGCGGCATCGACGGACGATCTGAACTTCACAAAGACGCAGTGCCTGATCATCGCGTTGTCTTCTTCCTGATCTGGTGAAACTCAAGGTCGGGCCGCCCGCTGATAGCAGAGTCACAGCCGTGGTCACAGCTGTTGATCAATTGCCCGCGGCAGCCGCCTTGGTCAGCGCCAGCCACGCCTGACGGTTGAAGCCGCGCGGGTCGGCGGCGGCATCGATGCTGGCGTCGGCGACCGGGGTGCTCCCGGAGCAACGCCAGGCGCCGCCTGGAGAATCGGCAACCTCGGAACCCGGCTGCGCGGCGCAGAACGCTTGCCGCTGTGCCTGAGTGGGCACCTTGCCACAGGCCGCGCCACCCGGCGGCTGGGCGCAGATCCACACTTCGTTGCTCATGCACCGCCAGAGCACCTCCGCATCGGGGATACCCGTGACCTTGCGGACACCTGCGAGCAACTCGGCCGGCAGACCCGCCCCGATGGCCGACATCAGCGGCTCGTCGGCATCGGTCACGACGCCGCAATAGTCGAACGGGGTGGCGTACATCGCAGGCGCTGCCACCGGCGCGGCCTCAGAGGCGGCTGCCGGCTCGGCGGCGGCAACCGAAGGCTCGGCCGATGCCCCGGGCGCCGGAGGGATATAGGGCAGCACGGCGAGGTCCGCGCCGGGCGTCAGCCGCTGCGGCGACTTGGCCAGAGCGACAGGTTCTTTGCTGGAAGCGACGGGTTCGCTGGATGGGGCAAGCTCCGGCGCTACCGATCGCGTTGCAACCTCCGACACTGGCTCGCTGGTCGAATAGTGCTTGTCGAGAATGAGCAGGGTAGGCACTCCGATCACCACAGTCACCAGTGCTAACAGTCCTGCGATCCGCCGGACCTGGCCGGTCGCGGGGCGGCGGCGTTGCCGGTAGGCCAGCGCCGTGAAGTTACCGCGATCGAGGCGATACGCGACGCCAGCACCGGCGCGGCGCTCGTCCGTCGCTAGTTCGGGCGCTGCGACCACGAAAGGCTGAGAATGATCCTCGATGTCGGGAACGGTAGGGTTCTCCCAGGACGTCGGGCGAAAGGCGGCGCGCGGCGCTCGATCTCCGAGCAAGCCCACACCGGGCGCTGTGCTTATCAGGATGGCCGGGCGATTGAGGCTAGGCAGGAACGCAAGCAGGCCTCCGCCCGCCGACGCGGCGATGAGCGCGCCGACCGACAGTCCGATCCCATGTCCGAGCAGCGCGACGATCAGCAGCCAGCCGATCGCATTGACGAGGATCATCAGTCCGCCGATCCGCGGATAGGCCAGCACGGCGATCGCGCCGCCGATCGCCGCCAGCGAGATCAGGTGAATGGCGACTACGAGGAGAATGAACGCGGGGCGCCCGATTGACGAGGCATCCACCAGCGACGCCCCGGCATTCCACCAGCCGAATCCGAGCCCGCCAATCCCGGAAATCAGACCACAAAACAGGATTGCCAGTCTCAACACGCACTCCGGATGCAGCTACCCCCCCGGGCGCCGGTGACTGCTTTAGCACCCAAGTTCAGGCACGCATATGGCAAGGGCGCAGCGCCTGCATCAACTCGGCCTTGCGAAAAAGCCAATGTTCGGAACGAATTGCCCCACAGCGCATCGCAGCCCCCTGCGCTCAGTACCCGAGTGCCATACCGTCCTTGCGATGGTCTGAGCCGCCCACCAGGACGCCGCGGTCGCGATCAATGTAGATCGCCTGGCAGCCGCCGATCGGAGAGTCGGACCACAGTGTCCGGTGGCCGCGGCCTTCGAGGTCGGCGCGCACCGCGTCCCCGAACGCGGGCTCCAGCGTCAGCGTGCCGCCGAACGCGAAGCTGCGCGGTGCTTCATTGGCGCGCTGCGGGTCATATCCGCGGTCGAGCATATGGGTCAGGAAATGCGCGTGGCCGGTCGCCTGGAACTGCCCGCCCATCACGCCGAACGGCATGACCGGCACGTCGTCGCGGCAGAGCAGCGCCGGAATGATGGTGTGGAGCGGCCGCTTGCGGCCTGCCAGCTCATTGGGATGGCCGGGCAGCAGCGAGAAGCCGCTGCCGCGGTTCTGCAGTAGCACGCCGGACTTTTCGGCATAGATGCCGCTGCCGAAGCTGGCAAAGATCGAGTTGATCAATGAAACGACGTTCCGGTCGCGGTCGACGACCGTGAGATAGACGGTGTCTCGATGCACCGGGCCATCCCAGACCGACGGCTCCGAGGCGCGATCCATGCGGACGCGCGCCCGCAGCTTTGCGATGAAGGGATCCGACAGCAACTCGTCGACAGGCACGGTCATATGCCGCGGATCGGCGAGCAGGCTGTCGCGCAGCGAATAGGCGGCCT
>JANXSI010000458.1 GCA_025352765.1 Devosia sp.
GATGATCGTCATGGACGTGCGCAGCGCCGAGCTGACCAAATATGCGGCCAACGCCATGCTCGCCACCAAGATCAGCTTCATGAACGAGATGAGCAACATCGCCGAGCGGCTGGGCGCCGACATCGAATGGGTGCGCAAGGGCATCGGCAGCGACCCCCGCATCGGCTACGATTTCATCTACCCCGGCATCGGCTATGGCGGCTCGTGCTTTCCCAAGGACGTGCAGGCGCTGATCCGCACCGCCGAGGGCGCCGGCTTCACGCCGGACGTGATGCTCGCGGTCGAAGCCCGCAACGCCCGCCAGAAGACGGTCATCGTCGACAAGGTGCTCGACTATTTCAACGGCGACATCGCCGGCAAGACGTTCGCCCTGTGGGGGCTCGCCTTCAAGCCCAACACCGACGACATGCGCGAGGCCCCGGCCCGCGTCATCATGGAGGCGCTGTGGGCCCGCGGAGCCAAGGTCCGGGCCTTCGACCCCAAGGCCATGGAGGAGACCCACCGCATCTATGGCGAGCGCCCCGACCTCGCCCTCGTCGGCACCAAGGGAGCGGCGCTCGAGGGCGCCGATGCGCTGATCATCGCTACCGAGTGGAAGCTGTTCCGCGCCATCGACTTCGCCCCGGTCAAGGCGGCGCTGAAGACCGCGGTGATCTTCGACGGCCGCAACATCTACGACCCGGCGCTCGTCCGGCATGCCGGCCTCGACTATATCGGCGTCGGTCGCAGCGCCCGGCTGTAGCGGCGCGCCGGACGGCAGCTGCGTGGCTTCGTGTCGGATTTGTGGTCACCGGCACATAAACCACGAAAAGAGCTCATGAAATTACGCATGGCTGCCCTGCGCGAACTTTAAATTTCCTCACGGGTTGAAGTCGATAATTTGGCGGCCAATCTGTGAGGGTAGCGTCGTGAGTTCCGACCTGGCCGCCGTCTCCCGGCGCGCAATAGTAAAATCAATTCTGGGACTTGCAGTCCTCGCCGGCACGACCTCCCTGACCCCTGTCGGCTTTGCCGCGCCAGCGCCGGGAACGCCGTTCTCGTTCGACGGTCTGACCGCGAAAATGCGCGATCTGGCGAGCCGTCCCTACGCCCCAGGCGCAGCAAAACTCCCCGATTTCCTCGCGAACCTGAGCTATGACGCCTACCAGAAGATCCAGCCGCGCAACGATCGCGCGCTCGATCTTGGGGGGGCGGGCATCGGCTACAAGGTCGAGCCGTTCCACCTCGGCTGGCTCTTCAAGGAGCCGGTCGTCCTCTATGACGTCAAGGACGCGACGGCGACCGAAATCACCTTCACGGCGGCCGATTTCAACTATCATGATTCGGCGACCGCCGATGCGATCGCCAAGATCGACCTGCCTGGCGTCGCCGGCTTCCGCCTCGACTACCCGCTCAACAGCCCCGACAAGATCGACGAGGTCGTGGCATTTCTGGGCGCCAGCTATTTCCGCGCGTTGGGTCGCGGCAATTTCTACGGCCTCAGCGCCCGCGGCATCGTCATCAACTCCTGGCTCGCCGAGCCCGAGGAGTTCCCGCGCTTTTCGTCCTTCTACATGACCCACGACACCCCGGGGCAGCCGCTGACGGTCTATGCGACGCTCGAGGGCCCGAGCGTCACCGGCGCCTTCGCCATGGCCTTCGATCCCGCCAGCGCCGACCGGCAGACCACCATTGTCGACGTGACGGCCCGCTTCTTCTTCCGCCAGGACGTGACCGAGCTCGGCGTCGCGCCACTGACCTCGATGTTCCTTTACGCCGACAACAACCGCAGCCAGTTCGACGATTTCCGGCCGCAGGTGCACGACAGCAATGGTCTGTACATGATCAATGCCGAAGGCGAGCTGGCCTGGCGCGCGCTCAACAACCCGCCCTCGCTGGGCAATTCCTACTTCTACCAGAACAACCCCAAGGGGTTCGGGCTGATGCAGCGCGACCGCAGCTTCGAGGCCTACCAGGATGCCGGCGCCCGCTACGATCTGCGCCCCTCGGTGCTGGTCGAGCCGCTGCACGCATGGGGCGAAGGCAATGTCCGGCTGATTGAGGCCCCGGCCAAGCTCGAGGCCGAAGACAATATCGGCGCCTTCTGGGTGCCCAAGACCCCGTTCAAGGCCGGCGACAGCGCCGAGTTCCGCTACCGGCTGCACTGGGGCGACCTGCTGCCGGACGCCAAGAGCCCACTCGCCTACGTGCTCGACACGCGCTCCGGACAGGGCGGCGTGTCGGGCGTCGAGAACAAAGAGACGCTGCGCAAATTCGTCATCGATTTCAAAGGCGGCGTTTTCAACGACCCTGATTTCGACACATCCAAGGTCGATGTGGTGGCCACGATTTCGGGCGGCAAGGTGAACTTTTCCGCCGTGTCAAAGTTGCCGGGGGATGGCGTCGTCCGCCTCGCGATCGATGCCGAAATCGACAGCAAAGATCCCGTCGAGTTGCGCGCCTACCTGGTGGGCGGCGGCAAGCAGCTCACCGAAACCTGGCTCTATCAGTGGCGCGCCGCATGAAGCACGAAACACTCTTTCCGGTCGAACATTTGCGCCAGCGCGATCTGCCCGACGCGCCGATGGTGATGCACCGCCAGGTGCTCGAGCGGCAGTTCGACTGGCTCGGGCTGGGGCGGATCTGGACTCTCGTTCGCCTGCGCCGAGGATAGCGGATGGCCGCCGCCCGCCGCTGGGCCGTGTTTGCCGTCAGCGCCATCGTGACGGCCTATTGCGGCTACCTGCTGACGCTCCTCGCCCGCGCCGACGGCTGGACCTCGCTCGACAGCCTGCGGCTGGTACTGTCGACGATGTGCGTGTTCTGGCTCACCTGGGGCGCCTCCGCCGGCCTCCTCGGTCTGATGGCGCGGCGCCGGGTGGTGGTCGACACCGTCCCGAGCCCGAGCCGCACCGCCATCCTGATGCCGATCTACAACGAGGATCCGCCCTCGACCTTCGCCCGCGTCGCCGCCATCAGCAACCGGCTGCTGGCGCTGGGCGCGCATGGCGGATTTGACCTCTTCATCCTCTCCGACAGCCAGTCGCTCGACTCCGCCGCCCGCGAGGCGCTGTGGTTCGAACGCCTGCTGACCGACAGCCCGGCGCGCGAGCAGAT
>JANXSI010000500.1 GCA_025352765.1 Devosia sp.
GCCGTTGAGGATCGCCTGGCGGATGATGTCGGCCACCATCATGCGCAGCGGCACGTTGTCGATCTTGGTGATGTCGACGGCGGCGTCCTTGGCGCTCATGCGGACTCCGTCGAAAACGCCAGCTCGGCGACGCGGGAAATCCTGTCGTCATGCGCATCCGAGAGGGCAACGAACGGCGGCCGCACGCGGGCGTAGGATGCATCGCCATGGCGCCGCGCCGTCGCCGCCTTGATGGCGGGGATCAGCGGCAGACCCTCGAAGATCTTGCGCACTTCGGTGACGCCCGCGGCGACCGTCGCCTCGTCGGGCGTGCCGAGCGCCCGCATCAGCCCCACGATGTTGCGGGCATTGACGTTGGCCGAGGCACTGATGCACCCGGCGCCGCCGGCCGCGACGTTCTGCGGAATCAGCGCTTCGGAGGCCGAGTAGATCTCGAGCTCGGGGAACGCTTCGATCGTCGCCTTGGTGTTGTCCCAGTTGCCCGAGGAATCCTTGAGCCCGACGAAGACGCCGGGGTGCTTGTGCAGCAGCGCCTCGATCAGCGTCAGGGTGATCGGCACGCCCGTCATCTGCGGGATGTGATAAAGATAGATCCTGAGGCCGCTGTCGGCGACCGCGTCGATCACGGCGCTGAAACTGTCGACCAGCCCGGCTTCGGGCACGCCCTTGTAGTAGAAGGGCGGCAGCACCAGCGCGCCGAGGCAGCCATGGCGCACCGCATGCCGGGTGAGCGCGATGGTGTCGGGCAGCGCCGCGCACCCGGTCCCCGGGATCAGCCGCTTCGGGCCGATGCCGGCGTCGATCAGCACGTCGAGCATCGCCATGCGCTCGGCCACGCTCATCGAGTTGGCCTCGCTGGTCGTGCCGAACGGCGCAAGGCCATCTGCGCCGTCGGCGAGCAGGGTCTTGCAGTTGACGACGAAACGGGCCGCGTCGGGCGAGAGGTCCGCCGCGAACGGCGTGATCGCCGGAACGAAGAGCTTTGGCGTGCGCGTCATGCCGCGACCTTTCCATCGATCAGATCCACCGGCTCGATCGCGGTGAACACGTCATCGTCTGCGGCGCCCCGCCACATCAGCACGGCAAACGCGCCATCGCGGTCGAGCACCCGCGCGCCGGCATGCCAGACGCCCGTGGCATAGATCACCCCGATCGACGCCGGAACCTCGAAGCTCCTCAGCCCCGCAAGGTCGGGCCGGCCATCGGGGAGGCTGGGCGCCACCGTCACGAGGTAGCGGCCGACATCGAGCGGCACGAACACCTGCGCGGCATGCGGATGCCGCTCGAGGCTGTCGAGCGTCACCGGCAGCGCGCTCTGCGCCACATGGTTGACATGCAGCACCGGCGACAGCCCATCGCCGCCGAGCCAGCTCGAGTAGAACGAGCGTTCACCGATCGACGCCGGCCGGGCGATCAGCGTGCCGAACGGCGCAAACGCCTCGGCGGTGATCGGCGCAACGGCGGCGACAGGGCGGCTCATGCCATCACCATCGCGGCCGGCATCGTCTGCATCCAGTGCTGCGCAATATCGGCCCGGCGCGCGATCCACACACCGTTGCGCGTTGCGACATGGTCGAGGAACTTCACCAGCCCACCGATCCGGCCCGGATGACCGACGACCCGCGGATGGAGCCCGACATTCATCATGCGCGGCGTCGTCTGGCCTTCGGCCCACAGCACCTCGAAACTGTCGATCAGCACCTGGGCGTAGTCGTCCGCCGTCTCGAGACCGCCGCTGCCCAGGAGCTTTGCGTCATTGGTCACCAGCGAATAGGGGATGACGAGATGGGCCTTGCCGGCGACATCGGTCCAGTACGGCACCTCGTCGTTGTAGGCGTCACTGTCGTAGCTGTAGCCGCCGTGCTCCACCAGCAGCCGGCGCGTATGGGCGCTCGGGCTGTAGCGGCAATACCAGCCGGCGGGCGGCCGGCCGATCGAGCGCGTGATGCTCTGGTGGGCGAGCGCGATGTGCTCGCGCTCGGTCGCCTCGTCGAGCAGGTAATGCTCGATCCAGCGGTAGCCATGCGCCACGAGGTCCCAGTCGCTCGAGGCAATCGCCGCGGCGACCTTGGGATTGCGCTCGAGCGCCTGTGCGGCGGCAAAGATCGTCAGCGGCAGGCCGCGGGCCTTGAACAAGCGCAGCACCCGCCAGACGCCGACCCGGGCGCCGTATTCGTACATGCTCTCGGCCGCGAGATCGCGGCCACCACGCGGCACCCGCGGCGCATTGATCTCGATCAGCGCCGTTTCCGAATGCCCGTCGCCCGCCTCGATCGAATACTCCGACCCCTCTTCGTAATTGAGCACGAAGTTGATCGCGAGGCCGGCATTGCCGGGCCATCGCGTCGTCGGCGGGTGATCTGCGTATCCGATAAAGTCGCGCATGGTCGCTGCCGGCCTCGAGCGGGAAATCCCGCTCAGTCCCGCATCCCCTCCACCTTGTGGAAGAAGCAGCACCAGTCGCCGGTGGTGACGTTGGGGAGCGCCCTGAGTCCGAAGATCAACCCATCTGCCGGGGCAACGAGGCTCGCCAACTCGTCGCCGAAGATGCTGACGATGGTCCCGATCGGGTCGCCCTTCTTCATCAGCTTGAGGAAGTCGACGCCGGGCGCGCCGACGAAAATGCCGGACGCCGGGGCGAGCATCGCCTCCTGCTGGCCCTTGTAGCGCGGGCTCGGATAGACCGCTTCGCCGGGGTACATCTTGTAGTGGCGCAGGATGTTGAAGATCGAGTTGGCGAACTCGCGCGCGACCTTGGCAAAGCCTTCGGGCGAGGTGGCCGAGCGGCCGCCGAGTTCTACCGTGATCCCGGTCTTGCCGATTTCCTTCATGTAGGCCATGGGCGAGCCCTTGGGCAGGAAGTTGCTCATGATGTTGCCCCAGCCCTCGCCCATCGCCAGCGCCAGTTCGACCGAGGGCGGCGTCTCGTCGACGAAGATCGCCTTGGCGAGATAGGAATGCGCGCCGCCCGAATGGATCGAGATCTCGAAATCGGCGACCTTGCCGAGCCATTCCGAATGCGCGAACGCCGCGCGCTCGCTGAGATAGCCGTCCTTGCGGCCCGGATAGATGCGGTTCATGTCGAACGAGAAGGTATCGAGCGGGTTGCCGCGATTGGCCGCCTCGAACGCCGGCACGTTCATCACCGGCACCATCACCAGCGTGCCCGAAAGCTGCGCCGGATCGATTTCCTTGAGCGCAATGGCGCAGCCCATCGGTCCCTCCGGCTCGTCGCCGTGAATGGCGCCGTCGACCCAGAAACAGGGCCCGCCCTTGGTGCCATTGACGATGACGACCGGAATGTCGAGGCGGGTGCCGCCGGCCAGCGTCGTCACCGGGATGACGCCGCGCACGATTTCACCGGGCTTGGCCGTCGCGGTACCGACGGTGATGGTCTTTGCGTCGGTCATTCTCAGATGCCCTTCTTGTCTTGGTACTGCTTCAGTTCGGCCGGCGTGTAGACCTGCATGAACTCGATCTCGACGCCGCCCGCATCGTTGTCGAGGAACGCCACATAGCCTTCAGGATGCGGGTGCGAACCGTAGACGCCGCACGCCTTGCAGATGCGCAGCTCGGCGCCCTCGGCCTTGGCATGCGCCAGCGCGGCGTCGATCTCGCCGACCTCGTAGCAGATGTGGTGCAGTCCCTCGGCACCGCGCTCCTTGATCCACGCGTCGAACCGGCCACCCTCTTCGAGCGACTGGCAGAGCTGGTACTCGATGCCGCCGAGGTTAAAGAGCGCCACGCGGTTCTTCGACTTGGGATAGTCGGTGATCGCCGTATCGGCCGGCACGTCGAGGAACTTCGCGTAGGTGCCGAGCGCCGCTTTCG
>JANXSI010000585.1 GCA_025352765.1 Devosia sp.
TGAATCCGCTGATCCGCGAGGTGCACTTCTATCTGGTGCACCGGCTGATCCATTGGCCGCCGCTGTATCGCAGCTTTCATCGCTTGCACCACAAGAACGTCAATCCGGGTCCATGGTCGGGCCTTGCGATGCACCCGGTCGAGCATGTGCTGTACTTCTCAGTGGTGCTGGTCCACTGGATCATCCCGTCGCACCCGCTGCATGCGATCTTCACACTGACCCATACCGGGCTCGCCCCGGCGCCGGGTCACGTGGGGTTCGACAAGGTCGTGGTCGGCGATGGTGCCGCTGTGAACACCAATTCGTTCGATCACTACCTCCACCACAAATATTTCGAGTGCAACTATTCCGACGGCGTCATCCCACTCGATGAGTGGTTCGGGTCTTTCCACGACGGTTCGCCCGAATCGCAGGCGCGCATGGAGGATCGGCTGAAGCGACGCGCGGAAAAGCGGCGCAAGTCTTAGCGCACCACCTCGATGATGGCGCCAGACGCTCGCCCCGAGCGGCGGAATGCGCCCGCAGTTGAAGGTTAAGTCGGCTGATGTTCGTGAGTCAGGCGCAGCGCTCCAGCCAGCGAGGTAGCGCAGTGCCGCGGCCCTCAGGCGTTTCGGCTGGTGATCGACGCGGTGGCGATGAGTTCATCGAGCAGCGCCATGGTCGCGTGTCCCGAGCAGATGAAAGGATCGAGCGTGGGCTTCTCGTGATATTTGAGGAGGAGGCTCGGATTGACCCGGGTCAGGTCGACCTGGCCCATCGTCCAGGCGCCGAACTTGCGCTGACGTATTTCCTCAAAAGTCAGCAGTCGAACCGTGTCGTGCCGCGGATCGCGCACGATCGAGTTGAACAGTTCGCAGACTTCGTCGCGACCACCTTCAAGCACCTGGATGAAGATGTCGCCGCTGACGCAGAGCAGTCCAGTAATCCCGCGGGCGGGGTTCTTCTCGCGGGAGACGCTGACGATCGACTCGAGGATCGTGGCCTGGAGTGGGGCAACGGCGCGGCTGGCATAGAGGCACTGAACGAGCATGTCGCCATCAATCCTTGAGGTTGATCAGAGATAGAAATTCACGCCTGAGCGTCGCGTCTTTGAGGAATGAACCCCGCATCACGCTGTTCATCATCTTGGCGGACGTGTCTTTGACGCCGCGCCAGTGCATGCAGAAGTGATCGGCCTGCATGACCACGGCCAGGCCATCCGGCGTCACCTTGCTCATCAGCAGGTCGGCGATCTGCGTAATCGCTTCCTCCTGGATCTGCGGTCGGCGCATTACCCACTCGGCAAGGCGCGAGTATTTCGAGAGCCCAATGAGGTTGGAGTGCTCGTTTGGCAGAATTCCGATCCACAGGCGGCCCATGATTGGGCAGAAGTGGTGGCTGCAGGCACTTCTCACGGTGATCGGGCCGACGATCATCAGCTCGTTGAGCCCGGAGGCGTTCGGGAACTCGGTGACCGGCGGCGCCGTGACATAGCGTCCGTCGAACACTTCGTTGAGGTACATCTTGGCAACCCGGCGGGCCGTGTCGTGCGTGTTGTGATCGTTCTCGGTATCGATCACGAGGCTCTCGAGCACGCCCTGCATCTTGCCGGCAACTTCGTCGAGCAGCGCCTCGAGTTCGCCCGGTTCGATGAATTCGGCGATGTTGTCGTTGGCGTTGAATCGCCGCCTGGCCTGCCGGATTCGGGTGCGGATCCGCTCCGACACCGGATGCTGGACACTGTTGCTCGGTGAATTGGTTGAATCTGTCATGCTGGCTTTCCGATGCTTGGCCGCATCATAACTGCTGGTCGCAGATGGGACCATCATATTCACTTGTCGATCGCGTGGTCCAACTCAGCCGACGCCCTGATCAGTTTCCGCGTCGCTTGGGCCGTCGAGCCGTTCGAGGTCATCGAATGCCGCGTCGAGAAGGGCGCGAAATCCAGGGACACCGGCCCGGGATCGCGGCGCAGCCGTCTTTGATACGGACGCTTCGATCCAGCGGCCGACGGCCAAATCATCAGGATACACCCCGAACTCCAGCTCGGTGTCCATCCTTCCCCCAGGAAGCGAAGTCAGCTCAATGCTACTGATGCGTCGATAGGACTGCGAGATGACTCCGGGATCCGAGACCGTGGTGCCTGTCATGCGCTCGAAAGTACGCATCGCGGCATCTGCACCGATGCTGCTTGATCGGCAGACGATCGAGAGGGATGTCCAGACGTGGCCACCCCCGAAGCCATCGGCGACAGCGATCGATCGACGCAGCGTTTCGACGTCGAGTTCGCCGTCTCCATCGGCGCTGAGGGTAATTTGAGCGGAGAACTGCCGCGACTGCACAGCCACCTCCAGCGCAGTCCCATCGAGAGTGCCCAGCGCCAGCCCGCGGCACGGAAGCGTCAGGGTTGGCACCCTTCCTTCCCGAATGACGTCCGGGGCCCGGCCGGAAATCGCCTCGAAGATGTCGGCGGCCGCTCGGAGGCTCTCAACGTCGTCGGCCCAGGCGACGGAGGCGCTGAGCAAACGCCAGTTTGTCGGGCGAGCAGCGCCGACATGGTTGGCCGCAAGGCTTCCAACCGGATCGCGACCCTTACTGGTGTGTGTCCCGCTCATGGCAATCTCGACCCGGCCAACCGGGCCTTGCGCAAATCCGCCAGCGATCCCGAGCCGGTGCAGAAGCAGGCCACGCGGAGTTGCTCGATGATGATTTCGAAGTGCTCGATCACCGCGTCGGCCGAGTCCATCGCAGCCGCGAGGACTCCTGCGGCCTGGCCAACCATGTCAGCTCCCAGCCGAATCGCTTTTGCCGCGTCGATCCCGTCTCGGATGCCACCCGAGCCGATGAGGGTCGTTTCCGGGCAGCTTGCCCGGACGGCACTCAGTGCCGACGGGGTATCCTGCCCCCAGTCAATAAACGCCCTCGCCACGGCGGCCTGACGCGCCGTGTGCGCGCGTTCGGACTCGACAGCCGCCCAACTGGTTCCGCCGGCTCCGGCCACATCGATCACCGCCACGCCCAAATCAACGAGCCGTCGCGCCAGTCCTGCGGAAATTCCCGAACCAACTTCTTTGACGACCACCGGCGCGCCAAGCCCGGCGGCCAGCGCACCGATCTTGGACAGCAGGTCCCGCCAGTCGCGATCGCCCTCGGGTTGCACTGCTTCCTGCAGTGGGTTCAAGTGGATGATCAAAGCGTCGGCGCCGATCATCTCTATTGCCCGGCGGGCTTCATCCAGCCCGTATCCTTTGTTGAGCTGCGCGGCGCCAAGATTGCCCAGAAGGGGGATGCTCGGCGCTAGCTGGCGAAGGTCCTGACCCAGTCCCGACGAACCGCCAGCCTCGAGCGCAACGCGCTGCGATCCGACGGCCATCGCGATATTTAGCTGCTCGCAGGCTATTGCGATATTGCGATTGATCTCGGCCGCGCGTTCCGGGCCGCCGGTCATCGAACTGACGATGAGTGGCGCTTTGATCCGTTTTCCGAGAAACTGCGTAGACAACGAGATTTGGTCGAGGGCGATTTCGGGGAGGGCCACATGCTCGAAGGCGATGTCATCGAACGCGCTGCCGCCAGTCGACCGGTTGGCGCGCCCGCTTATGACGATGTCCAGGTGCTGAGATTTTCGATCCTGCAGCAATTGGTTCCCCCCGGTAGGCTAGTTGTTGCTCGGTACGGTGCCTTGATAGCATTGGTTCACTGGGCGAGCGCTTTCGAAAGCACGGCAGGGGATTTGGGCGATCAATGAAGCGTGACCTTGGACAGCCGGCTCAGACGACGTCGGGGAAAGACCCCGATATTTCTCAAGCGCGCGAGGCCCTTGAACGGCGGCTGGCGTACCTGGTCGAAACCGGTCCAGGGGCTCCCCCGCACCTTCGCGGCGCCGTCCGGCACGCTTTGCTTGCCCCCAGCAAGCGAGTCCGGTCGTTGATTTTGCATCTGTTTGCAGCCGAGGGCGACCCGGAGGCCGAAGCGGCGCTCGACGCCGGTTGCGCGGTCGAAATGGTCCATACAGCTTCACTGATCCTCGACGATCTGCCCTGCATGGACGACGCCAAGACGCGCCGGCAACTGCCGACGACGCACGTGATTTACGGCGAGGCGACGGCGATCCTGGCGGCAATTGCACTGCTCAACCGCGCCTTCGGGGTCATCGCCGGCCTCGATGAGGTTCCAGCTCCCGTGAGGGCAAGGCTGGCCGATATTCTCTCTCGGGCCATCGGCTGGGACGGGTTGGTTGCCGGCCAGGAGATGGATATCCGGGGCGTCGCGGTGGCGGACCGGCAGGAAGTCGAACGGCTCAACTGGCTGAAAACCGGGGTGCTGTTCGTTGCCGCGGCCGAAATGGGCGCGGTGCTGCGGGGTCTGGATGAGGCCGCCACGGGCGCGGTGCTCGGTTTTGCCACGCATCTGGGGCACGCGTTCCAGATGGCGGACGATCTTCTCGACCTGACCTCGACGGCCGATCAGGTCGGCAAGGATGTCGGTCAGGACAAGGGCAAGACCAATATCGTCAGCCTGGTGGGAATCGACGGGGCGCGCCTCTCCTGTCGACAGCATCTGGTAAAGGCGGATGAGGCACTCGTTGCCAGCGGGCTCAACCCCGCGCCGTTCCGGTCCCTGATGTCGCGCTATTTCGGGCAAGTCATGTCGTCGGCAACATGATCGCCTCCCTATCCGCAGCCGTCCAGACGCCCGTGCTTGCGGTCCAGTCTCTTGTCGTCCGCTACCGGACGCGTGACGTTCTGAATGGACTGGATCTGCAGATCTCCCCGGGGGCCGTTTTTGGATTGCTAGGCCCGAATGGCGCCGGGAAGACGACGTTGATCCGGACGATCTGTGGAAGGGTGCGTCCGGTATCAGGCAGCATCGCGATCAGCGGCCAGCCCAACACCGATCGGGCCACGCTGGCGCGGATCGGGCTGGTGCCGCAGGAAATTGCCCTCTACGGCCACATGACCGTGCGTGAAAATCTCGCGACCTTCGCGCGGCTCTCGGGGCTTGGCGCCCGTCAGGCGCGCGATGCCGTCGCCTGGGCGGAAGAAGCGGCGCATCTGAGTGCGCGCGTCAACGAGCGGATTGAGATCCTCTCGGGCGGCTGGAAACGCCGGGTCAACATTGCCGCCGCGATCCTCCACAAGCCCGATCTGCTGATCCTCGACGAGCCGACGGTGGGAGTGGATGTCGAGGCGCGGAACGAACTTCACGACGTGATCCGCGATCTGAGCGGCGGCGGGATGGGCGTGCTGCTGGCGACGCACGATCTCGACCAGGCCGAAACGCTTTGCAGCGCCGTCGGATTTCTGCGCGACGGTGTGATCGCACCGCAGGGACCGCCGCGGCAACTGATCGACGAAGCGTTCGCGGACGAGACCGAGATCATCACCGAGCTGCGGGCCGCACTCACCGAAAAGCAGTTCAGTGTCATGCGGCAAGCCGGGTTCGTCCCTTCCAACGCCGGCATGACCTGGTCCATCATGGGATCGGGCGAGCGCGCCGACGCACAGGTCATGTCGGCAATGCTTGCCAACGCCGGAGTCTCCGTGCGGGAAATCCGCTTCCGCAAGCCGGGCCTCGACACCTTGTTCGTGCGCCTGGCACGTGTCGGCAGTGCTCGCGACGAGGCCGCAGCATGATCCTCGCCATGCTCCGCGTAATGGCCCTGAACCTTGTGCGCGACCGCGGCGCTCTGGCCATGGCCTTCCTCTTGCCTCCGACCATCTTCGTGATCTTCGCGGCGATCTTCTCTGGCACCAGCGGCGACGGTCTGCGGCTGCAGATCGTCTACGGAACGACGGCCGGCGAGGGGGCTGCGGCGCGGCTCGAGACTGCCATCCGGAGCGAGCCGTCGCTGCGAGTGCGGGAAGCGACTTACACCTCCGAGGCGGCAGTGAGGGCCGAAGTCGCCGCCGGGCGTGCTGATGCCGGTTTGCTCGTGCGGGGCGATCTTGCCGGTACCGGCGGCGAAGCCCCCGTGCTGATCGTTGTCGATCCGGGCAAGCTGATGGCCGGACCGATCCTGGCCGGACTGGTCCAGCGTATCCTCGCCACTCGCCTTGCCGACGTTGGCATTTCCCGCACGGCGCCTGCGATCGAAAGCCTCGTCGGCGGTTTCACGCCCGAACAGCAGGCGCGTCTTGACGCGGCGCTCAAATCCCTCGCTGCCGACCCCAAGGAAGAGACTGGCGATGGCGCCCTGGTCGAGACGTCGAAGGTTGAAGGCCTCGGCTCAGCCGGCGCGACCGTGACCTATTATGCAGGCGCCGTCGCAATACTGTTCCTGCTGTTTTCCGCCATGCAGGGCGCCGCCTCGCTGATCGAGGAACGGTCGGCGGGGATCGTCGATCGGCTGGCGGTCGGTCCGGCGGGAACGGACGTGGTCGTCGCCGGAAAGTTCCTTTTTCTGACCTTCCAGGGACTATTTCAGGTGGGGTTGATCTTCGCTGTGGCCGCGCTGGCCTATCACGTCGATGTGCTGCCGCACGCGCTGCCATGGTTGATCACCACGGTGCTGGCCGCTGCAGCGGCCGCCGGGCTTGGCCTCGCCGTCGCTTCCGCCTGCTCGAGCAAGCAGCAGGCCCAGACCATCTCCACCTTCGTCGTTCTGGTGTTTTCGGCGATCGGCGGCTCGATGGTGCCAAGGTTCCTGATGCCGCCATGGTTACAGGATATTGGCTGGTTTACCCCGAACGCATGGGCCATTGAGGCCTATCACGGTGTATTGTGGCGCGGCGAAGCCCTGGGTGATCTGACTGGATCGTTCCTGCCGCTCGCCATGCTCGCGCTGGTCGGGCTTCTGGCGGCAGTGCTGATATCGCGCTGGCGCTTGGCTCTTTAGGAGGTGACGAACGATGGCGATGGCAAATCCGAAGGCGGCGGCCAACCTCACGGCGCGGGACACCGCGACAGGTCTTGTGCTTGCGGCGCTGATCCTGGGCGCCGCTCTGACGCTCCACATTGGCGCGATCTTTTTCGTCGACTGGTTGGCGCCCTACATGTGGCTCGCGGCCATCCCCGTGGTGCTGCTGCAGACCTGGCTCTTCGTCGGCATGTTCATTGTCGCCCATGACAGCATGCATGGCTCGCTGGTGCCGCGCCATCCGGCGATCAACACCTGGATCGGTCGGGTGATGGTCGGGCTCTATGCCGGTTTTTCCTTCAACGCGCTGAACGAGAGCCATCATCGCCATCACCGCTACTCGGGAACGCCCGACGATCCGGATTTCGACGCCAATCATCCGCGCACCTTCTGGCCGTGGTATGCGACGTTCTTCCGTCGCTATTTCGGGTGGAAGGAACTCGCTGTGCTGACGGCCGTGGTGGTTGTCTATGCCGTCATCTTGCGCGGGCGCTTCCCGATCGTGTTGCTGTTCTGGGCGCTTCCGGCGCTCGCCTCGTCCGTCCAGCTCTTCTACTTCGGGACCTATCTGCCGCACCGGCTCGAGGAGCAGCCGTTCCGCGACCGGCACAACGCCCGTAGCCTCGACTTCGATTGGTTGCTGTCGCTCGTGACCTGCTTCCACTTCGGCTACCATCACGAGCATCACGACAAGCCCTGGGTGCCGTGGTGGAAGCTTCCCGATTATCGCGAAGCCACGAAGTCCGCGGACGGAAAGCCGGGCTACGGTCGCTCGTAAAGTCCCGTTCGAGGCAGGCCCGTAGACGAGTGAAAGCGGCTCAAGACCGCGTCGCCCAGCGCCAGCGCCAGCAATCCGAGCTTTTCGGCGGTGCTGGTCGAGACGCGCCCCTCCCAGGCCGCCGGGCCGCCGATTCTTAGCTTC
>JANXSI010000620.1 GCA_025352765.1 Devosia sp.
GCGTTGCGGTCTTTGGCGATGGCTTCGAGCCGGCGACGGTCAGCCGGCGTGACGGTGATGGTGATCCCGGTGCGCATGCATCAGACTCGCATGCGCGGCGATCAATAGGAATCCCCAACCGGACTCTTACGTCAGGCGGACACCACTAGAACCGAAACCCCGTCGGCTGCATCCTGCAGCCCGTCGAACAACTCGGGCGTCCCGTGTTCACTTGACTCTTAAATACGTGAGGAATCATAATAATTTGTATATGACGGGAACTACTGATTTCGAGTTACTTGCGATTAACTATAGTTGTTAGTACCAAATTTACCATAAATACTCTGTTTTCGACAGTCTTGCGCGAATAAGGACTTTTCGACGCCTCTTGCTCCGGCGATTGGGGGCGGCGTTTGGACGACCGTACGGCATCGTACCGGCGGGTGGTCGGCGTCCAAGAACGCCGTTCCGTTCAGACAGCGTTCACGGCAAAGGGCCCAGTCAGGGAGCGTTGCGGCAGGGGAACCGCAGCGCACGCCGACAGGCCCCTCAGCAAAAGTCAGGAACTATCGTGACCCTTCGTCCTTTCATGGGCGCCGCCTTGGCGCTCACCGGCCTTGCCATGCTCACGTCCGCCGCCTCCGCTTCGCAGGCGGTGACGCTCGACAAGGTCTCGCTGCTCGCGGCCCCCCTGGGCAGTTCGAGCCTGATGGGGAGCCTTGCCAAGGGCACCACCGTCGGGGTCGTCTGGTGCGGCCCGGAAGTCAAATTCTGCCTCGTCAAATTCCACGGCAAGACCGGCTGGGTGCTGGCGACGGACCTGGCCGGCGTCGGTACGGCTGCTGCGTTGGCGGAGTTGGGCGGCGGCAAAGGTGGCGGCGTCGTGCGAAACCCGCCCGCATCGGATCCGAGCAAAGTGGTGGCGCCAATCCAGCAGGCGGCTCCGCCCCCCAAGGATAACAGCGGCCCGACCTATACGCAGATCACGCCGCCCTACAAACTGATCAACCCCTGACCTTCCCCGTGGCCGCCTCAATCCTGGGGTGGCCACGGCCCCTTGACACCGATGAAGCCGGGCGCGTAGTTTCCCAGCCGAAACAGGAGCACAGCTCGTGCACAGCATTCTCGTAGTAGTGAGGCGCATCGGTCACGCGGGGTAAGATCCCTGCGAAAGCTGGTGCGCGCCTACAGGTCCCGAACGGGGCCTTTTTTATTGCCCGAAATTCCGAAACGACGGCCGCCCTGCGGCAAATGAGGAGAAACAACATGGCCCAGCAGATGACCGGCGCCGAAATGGTGATCGCCGCGCTCACCGACCAGGGCGTCGAGCACATCTTCGGCTACCCGGGGGGCGCCGCCCTGCCGATCTACGACGCGATCTTCCAGCAGGATGCCATCCAGCACATCCTCGTCCGGCACGAGCAGGGCGCCGGCCATATGGCTGAAGGCTATGCCCGCTCGACCGGCAAGGTCGGCGTGGTGCTGGTGACCTCGGGGCCGGGCGTGACCAATGTGGTGACCCCGCTTTCCGACGCACTGATGGACTCGGTTCCGATCGTCGTGTTGTCGGCGCAGGTCTCGACGACACTGATCGGTTCGGACGCGTTCCAGGAATGCGATACCGTCGGCATCACCCGCAGCTGTACCAAGCACAATTACCTCGTCAAGAACGTCAACGACCTGCCGCGCGTGCTGCACGAGGCGTTCTACATCGCCAACAGCGGACGGCCGGGCCCGGTGCTGGTCGACATCCCCAAGGACGTGCAGTTCGCGCTGGGCACCTACCTGGGGCCCGACGAGATCGGCATCAGCGGGCACAAGAGCTATCACCCGCAGGTCGAGGGCGACGTGCGGCTGATCGAGGCGGCGGTCGAGATGATGCTGCGAGCCGAGCGACCGGTGTTCTATACCGGCGGCGGCGTCATCAACTCCGGCCCCGAGGCGAGCGCGCATCTGCGCGAGCTGGCCGAGCTCACCGGCTTTCCGGTGACCTCGACGCTGATGGGGCTGGGTGCGTATCCGGGATCGTCCAAGCAGTGGCTCGGAATGCTCGGCATGCACGGCAGCTACGAGGCGAACCTTGCGATGCACGACTGCGACCTGATGATCAACATCGGGGCGCGCTTCGACGACCGCATCACCGGCCGGATCGATGCGTTCTCGCCGGGGAGCCGCAAGATCCACGTCGACATCGATCCGTCGTCGATCAACAAGAACGTCATTATCGACCTGCCGATCATCGGCGATTGCGGGCATGTGCTCAAGGAAATGGTCCGCATCTGGCGCAGCAAGACCAACCAGCCGCGCACCGAGGCGATCGCGCCGTGGTGGAAGGCGATCGAAAGCTGGCGCGCCAAGAACTCGTTCGGTTTCACCAACTCTTCGACCATCATCAAGCCGCAGCACGCAATCAAGCGGCTGCATGCGGCGACGGCCGGCCGCGAGGTCTATATCACAACCGAAGTCGGCCAGCACCAGATGTGGGCGGCGCAGCATTTCCCGTTCGAGCAGCCCAACCACTGGATGACCTCGGGTGGTCTCGGGACGATGGGCTATGGCCTGCCGGCGGCGGTCGGCGTCCAGGTGGCCCACCCGGATGCGCTGGTCATCGACATCGCCGGCGAAGCGAGCGTGCAGATGACGATGCAGGAGATGTCGACGGCGGTGCAGTACCGGCTGCCGATCAAGGTGTTCATCCTCAACAACGAGCGGATGGGCATGGTCCGGCAGTGGCAGGACCTGCTGCATGGCGGCCGCTACGCCCACTCGTACTCGGAGAGCCTGCCCGATTTCGTCAAGCTGGCGGAAGCCTTCGGCGCCAAGGGGATCAAGGTCTCCGACCCGGCGCTTCTCGACGACGCGATTGCCGAGATGATCGCCTATGACGGGCCGGTGCTGTTCGACTGCATGGTCGAGAAGCACGAGAACTGTCTGCCGATGATCCCGTCGGGCAAGCCGCACAACGAAATGATCCTGCCCGATTTTACCCAGGAAATCGGCGACATCATCGATGCCAAGGGGAGGGAGCTGGTCTAAGCGACCGGCCGAGGAATTTGCCATGAACGCACATCTGCTTCCGACGGGTTCGCCGTATTTTTCCGTCCCCGAAACCCAGCAGCCCGAGCGGCACACGCTCTCGGTGCTGGTCGACAACGAGCCGGGAATCCTGGCCCGGGTGGTCGGGCTGTTTTCGGCCCGCGGCTACAATATCGACAGTCTCACGGTCTCCGAGACCGAGCACGACCGCGGCCTGAGCCGCATCACGGTGGTGACCGTCGCAACGCCAAAAGTGCTGACGCAGATCAAGCTGCAGCTCGACCGGCTGGTGCCGGTGCACCGGGTGCACGACCTCACCAGCGAGGGCCGGGCGCTCGAGCGCGAGCTGGCGCTGATCAAGGTCGGCGGCATCGGCGAACTGCGCGCCGAGGCGCTGCGGCTGGCCGACGCCTTCCGGGCGCAGATCGTCGACGCGACGACCGAGAGTTTCGTGTTCGAAGTGACCGGCAAGCCGAGCAAGATCGACAGCTTCATTTCGCTGATGGTGCCGCTCGGGCTGATCGAAGTGGTCCGCACCGGGCTCGCGGCGATCTCGCGCGGCGCCGAGGGGATGTAGCGCTTTCGATCCGGTCCAAACGAAAAGCCCCGCCAGCGAGCCTGCTGGCGGGGTTTCGTCGGAAGGCGCCGGTTCGGTGGCTGGCTACTTCATGGCCATCGGCTTCATCATCATTGGC
>JANXSI010000633.1 GCA_025352765.1 Devosia sp.
AAATCCGTTCTTCGTTTCGCGCCCAGCCCCAATGGCCATCTGCATCTCGGCCACGCCTATTCCGCCCTGTTCACGGACGTCTGGGCGAAACGGCTCGGCGGCACCATGCTGCTGCGTCTGGAAGACACGGACCCCACGCGCTGTAAACCCGAATTTGCCGAGGCGATCCTCGAGGACCTGCGCTGGCTCGGCCTCGACTGGCCGGAACCCGTGATGGTGCAGTCGACGCGCTTTGCCATCTACGCGGCGCATGCCGACCGGTTGCGCGAACTGGGGCTGCTCTATCCCTGCTTCTGCTCGCGCAGCGAGGTTGCGGCGCATGCGGTAGGCCTCGACCCTGACGGTGCCCCGCTCTATGGCGGGACCTGCCGGCACTTGTCGCCCGAGATCGTCGCCGAGCGGCTCGAGCGCTGCGACCCGGTGCAATACCGCCTCGACGGCGGCAAGGCGATCGGTCTTGCGGGGCCCCTCACCTTCACCCTCGCCCAGCCGACGCCACTCGACCGGCCGCAGATCCGTTACGCGAGGCCAGAGGTCTGGGGCGACGTGGTGATCCAGCGCAAGAGCACTCCGACGAGCTACCATTTGAGCGTCGTCGTCGACGACGCGGCGCAGGGCATCACCCACGTCACCCGCGGCCGCGACATGGAGCCTTCGACCGAAATCCACGTGCTGCTGCAGATGCTGCTGAACCTGCCGCAGCCGCTCTACACCTTCCACAAGCTGATCCTTGGGCCCGACGGGCGCAAGCTGAGCAAGTCGCGAAACTCGCCCAGCCTGCGCGAATTGCGGGCCTCAGGTAAGAGTGCGCGCAACGTTCGCGCCGGGCTCGGCTTCTAGGCCGGCGCGAACAAAGAACGGCGCGACCGTCGCCGCGATGGCCATCTCGAACGGCGTCCCGAAGTCCGGCCCCAGGAGTGCACCCAGCCGCGCATCGGTAAGCTTGAGGGGGTGCCGCCACAGATAGCGCATTTTGGCGACTTCGCGGATCACCGGGTCGACGAGCCCCAAGATCGGCAGCAGCCACATGCCAAACATCGAGGTGTTCACCTCAACCGGCGCCGCCTTGGCGATCGCCCTCCCCATCTGCTCGGGGGTCACGTGGTGGCCGGCGAAGTGGAAGCGCTCGAAATGTCCGAGCGTCGCGCGGAGCGAGGCGAGCGCCTCGAACGCACGCCCGAGGTCCGGCAGGTACGCCCAGCTATGCCCGACTCCCGGGGTACCCACTAGGCTGACCTTGCGCGACTTCACCCCGGTCATCATGATCTGGTCGAACCAGTCGCCCTTGGTATTTGGCCCGTAGAAGTCCCCCGCGCGCAGCACGATGAACTGGATGTCGCCGCGCTCGGCGGCGGCCTCGAACATCGCCTCGACGCGCACCCGGATGGCACCGCGCGGCGTCGCCGGGTTCTGCGCGAGGTCCGGCGTCAGCACGTCGCAATCGGCGGCGTAATTGTAGATGTTGCCGGGGAACAGCATGGTCTTGCCGGTCTTGCCCATGGCCTCGAGCACCCGCGCCATCTGCGCCTCCATGGCGCCGTTGAACCACTTGTCGTAAGGCAGGTTGAGGGCGTTGACGACCAGCTGGGCGTCGCCGATGGCGCGCCGCATATCCTCGACCGAATCCGAATCGCCCTTGACGAACCGCACGCCCGGCAGCGGATGCCTGTCGGCCCGCGCCATGCCCGCGACATCCCATCCGGCGTCGGCGAACGCGGTGGCGACGGCTGCCCCCACATGCCCGCTGACGCCCAGAACCACGACTTTACCCTTGCTCATCTCTGATCTCCGTTGAGTGCGATGTCCACAAGATCGTGCATTCACAAACGAAGTAAAATCGTCGATAATTGAACTTTAGCCATACAGGACTGAATGGCGTGGCGACGGCCGAACCCGACTGGGCGCTCTGGCGCAGCTTCGCAGCGGTGGTCGCCGACGGCTCGCTTTCGGCCGCCGCCCGCCGCATCGGCTATAGCCAGCCGACGCTCGGCCGCCACATCGAAGCTCTGGAGCAGCAGCTGGGGGTCACGCTGTTCGACCGCTCGTTGCAGGGCCTGAAGCCCACCGAGACCGCCCTCCGGCTCTACCAGTCGGTCGCGGCGGCGGAGGCCAAGCTTGCCGAGGCGGCGCTGGTCGCCGAGGGCTCGACCGGCACGCTCGAGGGAACGGTGCGGATCACCGCATCGACCATGGTCTCCAACTATTTGTTGCCCGTCATGTTGCGCCCGCTGCGCCAGGAATTTCCCGGCATCGCCATAGAGCTTGTACCATCCGATTCGGTCGAGAACCTGCTGCTGCGCGAAGCCGACATCGCGGTGCGGATGTTTCGTCCCACCCAGCTCGAGCTGATCGCCAAGCGCATCGGCAAGATTCCGATCGTTGCGACCGCGCACCAGTCTTACCTCGGAGCGCATGGGACACCGGTTCGGCCGGAGGACCTGTCACGGCACGACCTGATCGGCTTCGACCGGTCCGACCTCCTGATCAGCGCGGCAAAGGGTCTCGGTTTCGACCTCAGGCGCACCAGCTTCGTGCTGCGGAGCGACAGCCAGACGGCCCAGTGGGAACTGCTCAAAGCCGGGCTCGGCGTGGGTTTTGCGCAGCTTGGGCTGGTGCGCGAGACGCACGGCATGCGCGAACTCTTGCCGATGGTCGTGCCGCCACCGCTTGAGGTCTGGCTGACCACCCACCGGGAACTGTTTCTCAGCCCGCGAATCCGTGCCATCTATGACCGTCTCGCCACAGCGCTTGCGGCCTATATCGGACGCTCCAGCCGGCGCATCGAACCAACGGACATCCCGGACCTGCCATGAGCAATGAAGTCGTCACCCTTATTACCGTCGTCGCGTGTCTCGCGGTTGCGGCGATCCTGTTCATGGGGTTGTGGAACATGTTCAAGGGCGGCGACCCCAATCGCAGCCAGATGCTCATGCGCGCCCGCGTCATCGCGCAGTTCGTGGCGCTCGTCGTGCTGCTCGGCGCGGCATACTTTTTTGGTCGGGGGAATGGCGGCTGATGGTCAAGCTCAACAAGATCTACACCAAGACCGGGGACGACGGGACCACGGGCC
>JANXSI010000643.1 GCA_025352765.1 Devosia sp.
GACCGACGAGCGCGAAAAGCCCGCCATCGCTGTTGCGCTCGAATACGCTGAGGGAACCCGCCAGGCGCCCGTCGTCGTCGCCAAGGGGCGGGGGCTGATTGCCGAGCAGATCATGAAGATCGCCCGGGAGAACGGCATCACTGTCGAGGCCAACCCGATGCTGGCCGAAGCGCTGAGCGGGGTGCCCCTCGACGATTCGATCCCGCACGAACTCTACCAGGCGGTGGCCGAGGTCATCGGCTTCGTGATCCGGGCGCGCCGTAAAACGTGACCGGAGAAGCCCGTTTTTACGGGATTTTGCCCGTTCGGGGGATGCAAGCTCGCTCACGATTGCCTAGATGAACCGGTAATCCGCGCCGTTGGGGCGCGGCCCTTCAAAGGGTTGAGGTATTGGATTTTCTTGCCCCAGGCGTGTTCGGCGCTTTTGTCCAGGTGATCATGATCGACCTGGTCCTCGCCGGGGACAATGCCATCGTCATCGGCATGGCCGCCGCCGGGTTGCCGAAGGCAATGCGGGCCCGTGCGATCCTGATCGGCATTGCGGCTGCCACGGTCCTGCGGATCCTGTTTGCCCTGCTCGCGACGCAGATTCTCGCCTTTACCGGCCTGCTGCTCGCTGGCGGCCTCTTGCTGCTCTGGGTCTGCTACAAGATGTGGCGGGAATTGCAGGGGCAGGCCGAGGAAGAGGCTGAGCGCGCGCTCGCTGCGGCCAATTCCCTGGTTCCCCCGTCGGCCCGAAAGACGCTTGGCCAAGCGGTGATGCAGATCGTCATCGCCGACGTCTCAATGTCGCTCGACAACGTCCTCGCCGTCGCCGGGGCGGCGCAGCGGCACTTCGAAGCGCTGGTATTCGGGCTCGGCCTGTCGGTGGTTCTGATGGGCGTTGCCTCCTCGGTGATCGCCAAGCTGCTCAATCGCTTCCGCTGGATCGCCTGGGTCGGGCTCGCGGTGATCCTCTATGTTGCGGTGCGCATGGTTTACGAGGGCGCCGATCAACTGATGGGACACGGGCTTCCCAACATCCCGATGATCAAGGGCCCGCTGCCCATGCCGGCGCTCTAGCCGCCGCCGACCGGCGATTTGGTAACCCTAGTGGAGTTTAGGCGGCATTTACCTTGTTTTTGAAGGGATTTCCCGACGGCGCCGGAGTATTTTCCGATCAGCCAGAAGGAGTTTTCCGTGACGATCACCGCCGAAGGCACGTCCCAATCCATGGCCCGCTCGGGGGCATCCGCCCATGCCTCGCGGGGCGCAGTGACCATGCAGATGGTCTCGCCGGACCTGTGGGATCGGACGATCGCGCAGTTCGACGACGTCTGCCAGGAACAGCTCTACGCCTTCGCCAAAACGCGCTGGCCACACGTCGCCCATGAACCGATGCTGTTCTGGCGCGGTGGCGAGGTGGTGGGCGGCAGCCTGATCATGATCCAGCCGCTGCCGCTCAAGGTCGGGGCGCTGGCGGTGTCAAAATGGGGCCCGATGCTGGCCAAGACCGACCACCCCGAGGCCTCCGCGATTTACGCCGGCATGGTCGAGGCGCTGATCGAGGACTACGCGGTCAAGCGCCGCCTGATGCTGTCGATCCTGCCTTGGGCCTCGCTGTCCCCGTTCAACGCCCACTATGACCATCTTATCCAGCGCGGCTTTTGCCCGAGTTCCGAACTCGGTTTTCCCAACCGCTATATCGTCAGCCTTCGCCTGACCGATGCCGAACAGCGCAAGAGCTTCGCGCAGAAATGGCGCTACCATCTCAACAAGTCCGAGAAGGCAGGGCTCAGCTTCGAGCACGCGCCAGCCTCGCGCTTCCCCGAGTTCCAGGCGCTCTACGAGACGATGCTCGACCGCAAGAAGTTCGCCGATCACTCGGCCTATGAGACGCTGGCGAGCCTCATGGCGACGCCCAACGAGACGCTGCGGCCAGAACTGTTCTTCGTGCGCCACGCCGGCGAGGTCATCGCCGGAGCCGTGATCTTCAAGGCCGGCGACCGGGCGGTCTATCTCTATGGCGCCACCAACGACCAAGCGCTGCCGTTGCGCGCCGGCTATTTCATGCACTGGAACATAATTCGCTGGCTGCGCGACAACACGCGGGCCCGCTGGTACGATCTGGGCGGGACCGACGGCTTTCATGGGCTGCACCAGTTCAAGAAGGGCATGGTCGGCGAGGCAGGCGTGATCCGGGCGGTACCGCCGGTTGCCAACTTTGCGGCGCACTGGTGGCCGCGGTTTGCCGGCAACGCCGCCTTCTTTGCGCGCGACATAGTCCAGAACGTGAAGCGCGATATCGACAGGTTGCGCTCCGATCGCGCCAAGCCCGACCAGAAACGGGACGATGCGGACAGCCCCGAATGACTTTGCGCCAGCGACTGCTTTCGCAATCGACGGTGATCTTCGCAATGCGCATCTTCGGGGCGGGGCTGACCTTCCTCGTCCAGGTCGGCATTGCCCGGATCTTCGGGGCAGCAACGCTTGGCAGCTATATCCTTGTTCTGGCGACGGTGAACATTGTTGCCGTCGTGATGCCGCTCGGCTTTGAAGCGACCGGCACTTATTTTGCGGCAGAGTATCGCGCCAGGGGCGAGGGTCGCTTGCTGCGCGGTTTCATGCTGCGGGCCTACGGTCATATTGCTGCCTGCGGCGCTCTGCTGCTGGCGGTAGGCTATCCGCTGGCAGGACTCTTCGGTGAGCCGGGAAGGGTGTTGGCGCTGCACTGGCTGCCTGCGGCGATCCTGTGCGTGGCAACCGCCATGGTGTTCGTGTCGGGAGCCATGCTGGTCGGGCTGAAGCGCCCCTTCGCCGGATATTTCGCCGATGCGCTGTTCCGCCCGCTGCTGGCGGTCGCCGGGTTTACCCTCGCGCTGACGGCGATCGCCGGGCCGCCGATCACGACGCTGCTGTGGGTGCTGGCGATCGGCTATGTGGCGGTCGCCCTGGTGCAACTCGGCCTCTTGCTCCGTACGGCGAATGATATTCCTCTCGAGGCCGTCCCGCGGGAAGGCGAGTGGCGCCGCTGGTGGCACTTTGCTCTGCCCTGGATGGCGCTGGTGGTGGCCGGCGACTTCTTCTTCGACATCGACCTGCTGCTGCTGTCCGGACATCTGCCACCCGAGCAGACGCCGAAGACCGCGAGCTGCTCGGGTG
>JANXSI010000661.1 GCA_025352765.1 Devosia sp.
TGTGTAGAGAGGATGACGGAGGAGTGCATGGCCTACGATTTCATCATCGCCGGCGGCGGGTCCGCGGCTTCGGTCGCGGCGATGCGGCTTGTGCGCGAGTTCGGCTTCCGGGTGCTGATGCTCGAGCGCGGCCCGAAAAGCACCAACCGCATCATGGCGATGCCGGCGGGCTACATGAAATTCCTCGGCCGCGAGGATTTTCTCGAAATGCACCATACGGTGCCGCAGCCGCAACTGGGCGGCCGCGGGCCGATCGTGCCGGTGGCGCGGGCCCTGGGCGGCGGCAGCGCCGTCAACGCCATGGTCTACATGCGCGGCCAGCGCGAGGATTATGACGGCTGGGCCGCGGGCCTCGGCAACAGCACGGACTGGAGCTACGCGGACCTGTTGCCGCATTTTACGGGCATCGAAGCCAACAGCCAGTTCAACAACCAATTCCACGGCATCGGTGGCGCGCTGAAGGTCGCCAATCCGGGCTACACCTGCGATACGACGCAGGATTTCCTGCTCGCCGTGCAGGGGCTCGGGCACCCCTACAATCCCGATTTCAACGGCGCCCAGCAGGCCGGCGTCGGCATCATGCAGCACACCTATGGGCAATGGGGGCGCTTCCGCCGGCGCTCGGATGCCAAGAAAGCCTTCCTCGATCCGCTCGAGCATGACGAGCGGCTGACCATCGTCACCGGCGCCCGCGTCGACCGCATCATCATCGACAAGGGCCGCGCCGTCGGCGTGGCCTACACGCAGGGTAACGAGAGCAAGACGGCGATGGCCGAGCGCGAGGTGCTGGTTGCCTCGGGCAGCTACAACAGCGCCAAACTGCTGATGCTGTCGGGCATCGGCCCGGCCGACCATTTGCGCCAGCACGGCATCGCAGTGGCCGCCGACCTGCCGGTGGGCCAGAACCTCCAGGACCACCACGAGGTCCCGGTGATCGCGACGACCAAGGGCAAGTCGGGCTATTTCGGCGAGGATTCCGGCTGGCCACTGCTCCGCAACGGCCTCCAATACCTCCTCTTCAACTCGGGGCCGGTGACCACGACGGGCATCGAGGCGTGCCTGTTCTACGATCCCGACGGCGGCGAACGGCCGACGATCCAGCTCTATTGCGCGCCGATCGTCTATCTCGACCGCGACGTCAGCGCCGCCAAGCCCACCTGGGGCGTCACCTTCACCTCATGCCTCCTGCGCCCGAAAGCCCGCGGCAGCGTGACGCTGCGCTCGGCCAATCCCGCCGACCAGCCGCTGGTCGACTGCAATTTCTTCGGCCACCCGGACGATTTGCGCCTCACCATCGCCTCGCTGAAACATGCGCGGCAACTGCTCGAGACCGAGCCGTTCCGCTCGAAAATCCGCGAAGAACTGCTGCCCGGCCCGGCGCTGCAGGACGATGCGGCGCTCGAAAAATTCTGCGGCCAGACGGTCAAGACCAACTATCACCCGGTCGGCACCGCCCGCATGGGTGCCGACGGCGATCCGACCAGCGTGGTCGATCCGATGCTGCGCGTCCGCGGCATCGAGGGCCTCCGCGTCATCGACTGCTCGATCATGCCGGCGATCGTTTCGGGCAACACCAACGCGCCGGCGATGGCGATCGGCAGCAAGGCCGCCTCGCTGATCGGCGGCAGCCTCTGAGGAGAATTCGCCCATGACCACTCCGCACAATTCCGCAAAACCCGGTGACTATGCCGAGGCCGTGCTGCTGCCCGGCGATCCGCTGCGCGCCAAATGGGTGGCCGAAAATTTCCTCGGCGACGCCAAGCTGGTGAATTCCGTGCGCAACTGCCTTGGCTACACCGGCACATGGAACGGCAAGCGCGTCTCGGTGCAGGCGACCGGCATGGGGCAGCCGTCGCTGTCGATCTATGTGCACGAACTGATCAACGTTTATGGCCTCAAGACACTGATCCGAATCGGCACCTGCGGCGGGCTGCATGCGTCGGTAAAGGTCCGCGACCTGATCCTCGCCCAGGCGGCGACCACCGACTCGACCATCGTCAAGGACGGGTTCGGCAAATACCATTTCGCGCCGATCGCCGATTTCGCCCTCCTGCGCGCGGCGGCCGAAAAGGCCGAAGCCAAGGGCATGAAGGTGCATGTGGGCAACATGCTGAGCTCGGACATCTTCTATCATGTCGAGCCCGGGATGGAGGGCTATGGGGCGCTCCCGAGCCACGGCGTCATCGGCGTCGAGATGGAATCGGCGGCGCTCTACACGCTGGCCGCCCGCTTCGGCGTCAAGGCGCTGACCGTCTGCACCATGACCGATTGCCTCGTCACCGGCCAGTCGATCGACGCCGAGGCCCGGCAGACCTCGCTCAAGGACATGGTGGCGCTGGCGCTCGACGTGGCGGTGCAGTAGCCG
>JANXSI010000663.1 GCA_025352765.1 Devosia sp.
TCGAGGACGCTCATGCCGTGCCCTCCAGCGCCCGATCGAAGGCATGCGCCGCCGCCACCAGCGCGCGGGTGTAATCGTGTTCCGGCGCGCTGAAGACGCGCGCCACCGGACCCGCCTCGACCGCGACGCCCTGCTGCAGCACCACCAGCCGGTCGACCACCTTGGCGACCACCGGCAGGTCGTGGCTGATGAACAGGAGCGCCATGTTGCGCTCGCGCACGAGGCTGTCGAGCAGCGTCAGGATCTCGGCCTGCGTCGTGACGTCGAGCGCCGTCGTCGGCTCGTCGGCGATCAGGAGCTGCGGCCGGCAGGCAAGCGCCATGGCGATGGCGACCCGCTGGCGCTGGCCGCCGGAAATCTCGTGCGGATAGGATGTGGCGATCTGCTCGGGATAGGGCAGGGCAACCTGCTCGAGCAGGGCCACTACCTGGCGGTCGAGGGCATGTCCGGCGAGGGGCTCGCCGTCGCGGCGGGCGCGGCGCTGTAAGGGTTCTGCGACCTGGCGGCCGATCCTGAGCAGCGGGTCGAGCGCGGTCAGCGGCTCCTGGAACACGAAGGCCGCAACGGTGCCGCGGAGCGCCGCGAGTTGATGGTCGGGTGTGCCGATCACCTGCCGTCCGCCCAGGAGGATCGAGCCGCTGGCCGAAATGGCGGGCGGCAGGAGGCCCATTGCGGCAATCGCCGTGAGCGACTTGCCCGAGCCGGATTCGCCGATCAGCCCGACGCGTTCGCCAGGGCCGATCGCGAGCGACACGTCCGAGAGCAGCCGCCGGCCGGAGGAGCCGAGCGTCAGCGTCAGGCCGTCGATGGCGAGCAGCGCCGTCATCGCGCCGTCCTCCGCGTCGGGTCGGCGAAATCCCTGAGGCCGTCGGCGAGGAGATTGACGCCGATCACCAGCGAGACGAGCGCGATGCCGGGTGCGACCGCCGAGAACGGCGCGGTATAGACGGTGCCCTGCGCCTCCTGCAGCAGCCGGCCCCAGGACGAATTGGGCGGCGGCGCACCGAGCCCGAGGTAGGAGAGCGAGGCCTCGGCAATCACCGCGACGCCGAACTGCAGCGCGAAGTTGACCGCCAGCGTCGGCCAGATGTTGGGCAGGATGTGCCGCGCGATAATGCCGGGCCACAAGGTGCCCGAGGTGCGTGCCGCCGTGATGTAGTCGAGGAGCAGCACGCGCTTGGCGAGGATGCGGCTCAGCCGCGCCACCACCGCCGAGAGGGCGATGCCGAGCGCGAGGATCGAGGACCAGAGCGTTGCCTCTTCGCTCGCCGCCACCACCAGCATGGCGACCAGCAATGTCGGAAAGGCGATGAGGATATCGAGCGTTGCCGCCAGCGCGTCGTCGAAGAGTTTCGTCGCGAAGGCCGCGAGCAATCCCAGCGTCACCCCGATGGCGCCGCCGATCGCCACGGCCCCCACCCCGACCAGGAGCGCGATGCGCGAGCCGACCATGATCTCGGTGAACACATCGCGGCCGAGCCGGTCGGTGCCAGCCCAGTGCAGCAGCGACGGCGCCTCGAGCCGGCCGCCGACCAGGCCGGTCGGATCGTAGGGCGTCCACACCAGCGTCAGCAGTGCGATGCCGACATGCAGCCCGACCAGCGCCGCGCCCGCCCAGAGCGTCAGCGACCCGCGATCGCGCCGCGGCAGGGCGAGTTCGCCGACCACCGTCATGGCGTGCTCACCCGGCCACGCAACCGCGGATCGACGAACCGCTGCAGCAGGTCCGCGCCGAAGCCGATGACGAGGACGAGGAGCGTCGAGACGAACAGCACGCCTTGCACGTTGGGATAGTCGCGCTGGCTGATGGCGAGCAGCAGCATCGAGCCGAGGCCGGGTAGGGTGAACACCCGCTCGATCACCACGGCGCCGAGGAAGCTGGTCGCGAGTTCAATGCCGAGAATCGAGATCACCGGCACCGCGCCATTGCGGATGCCGTGGCGGATCAGCGCCTCGGGAAAGTTTGCGCCAAGCGCCCGCGCGGTGCGGATAAAGTCCGAGCCGATGACGTCCTGCGTGGCCGAGCGCACATAGCGCAGCAGCGACGCGGCGATGATCAGCGCGATGGTGGCAACGGGCAGCACCATGGCGAGCGCAGCCTCGCCGAAATTGCTCCAGCCCTTGAGCGGAAAGCCGCCCGAAGGAAAAATCCTGAGGTCGATGGCAAACACCGTGACCAAGAGGATGCCGAGCCAGAACGCCGGGATGGCGATGCCAAGCTGCGACACCACCGAGATCGCGGCGCCATACCAGCGGTCGCCGCGCACGGCAGCGACGATACCAAGCGGCACGGCGATGAAGATGGCAAACAGGAAGCCGAGGAGCGTCAGTGGCAGCGTGACGCTCATCCGGTTGCCGATTTCGGGCAGCACCGGCGCGCGGCTGACGAAGGAGCTGCCGAGATCGAAGCGGGCGAGATTGCCGAGAAAGGTCACGAACTGGCTGGTGAGCGGCTGGTCGGACCCGACCTGCGCCCGCGCCGCCTCGATCTGCGCCGGGGTCGCGCCGACGCCGAGCAGCGCGTTGGCCGGATCGCCCGGCAACAGGCGCAGCAGCGCGAACAGCACCACCGCCGCGATCAGCAGCGACAGCACCAGGATCAGCAGGCGGCGGGCGAGGTAGGCGAGAATGGCTCGGTCTTTCGTGTCTGCGGTAGGGACGTCAGGCTCTAGCCATACCGCACAGTGTCATTGCCGCGAAGGCGGCAATGACGTCGCAGCAAACGACAATCCCCGCTCTCGCGAGGACTGCGCTGCCGGCCGTGGAGAGTGTCAAGCGGCCGTGGCCTACTTCGCCTTCTTGATGCCATAGGCATAGAACTGCGAGTTGAGGCCGTTGACCGGATAGCCGCTCACCTTGGACGACGACACGACGATCTGCGGGTAGAGGTAGAGCCAGTCGCTCGCCGCCTCATTGGCGATGATCTCGTTGGCCTTCTTGAGCAGCGCCGTCTGCTCGTCGGTCGAGGCGGCGGATTCGGAGTCGGCGATCAGCTTGATCACCTCGGGGTTGTCGTAGCCCCAGTAGAAATCCGGGTTGCCGTAGAACACGATGTCGCGGTGGTTGACGTGCTCCTGCAGCGTCGCCTGAAAGTCGTGCTGCTGGTAGATCTTGGTGTACCACTCGTTGGCGGTGATGATGTTGATCTTGACCGTCACGCCGACCTTGCTCAGTTCGCTCTGGAGGAACTGCGCCACCACCGGATGCGGATCGTAGTCGGGCGTATCGAGGGTAAAGCTCAGGCCGTTGGGGAAACCGGCCTCTGTCAGCAGCTGCTTGGCGCTGGCCGGATCGTAGGCGTCGACGCCGGTCAGGTCTTCGTACCACGGATCGGTCGGCGGCACGAACGAGCCAATCAGCGACCCATAGGTGCCCCAGATCGAGGTCAGCAGCTTCTTGTCGTCGACGGCGCGGGCGATGGCTTTGCGCACCTTGACGTTGTCGAACGGCGCGGCCTTGTCGTTGAAGGCAAGGATTTCCTTGGTGGTCGAGGCGCCGTTGCTGACAGTGTAGGCAGGGTTGCCGCTGAACTGCGCCAGCGAATCCGGGCTCTGCACCGAGGTGATGACATCGACGGCATTGGTCAGGAGCGCATTGTTGAGCGCGGTGGCATCGGTGAAATACTGGAACACCACTTCAGCATTGGTCGGCGCGGTGCCCCAGTACTTGTCGAAGCGGGCGAGGGCGAGGGCCGAGCCGCGGCGCCATTCCTCGAGCTTGTACGGCCCGGTGCCGTCTTCGGTGGCGGTGATGTCGGTCGCCGTATGATCGACGATCCACACATAGCTGAGATTATAGGGCAGCGAAATCGACTTGGCCGAGAGCTTGATGACGACGGTCTGGTCGTCCGGCGTCTCGATCGCGGTGATCGTCGACAG
This sequence comes from Devosia sp., assembly GCA_025352765.1. Taxonomy (GTDB): domain Bacteria; phylum Pseudomonadota; class Alphaproteobacteria; order Rhizobiales; family Devosiaceae; genus Devosia_A. Next base: position 3,879 of record JANXSI010000663.1, read on the forward strand.
CGACTTCTTGCGCGAGCTCTTCGAGGTCTCGGCGGTGACGCGTTCGATCGAGTATTTAACGTCCGCCGAGGTCAGCGGATTGCCCGAATGGAAGCTGACGCCCGATTTCAGCTTGAAGGTATAGGTGAGGCCGTCGTCGCTCACGCTGAAGCTCTCGGCCAGCGTCGGCACCACGGTGCCGGCGTCGGTGAGCTGGAACAGCGCCTCGTAGACGTTGCCGTTGAAGGCCTCGTTGATGCCCTGGCCGGCGCCGGCGGTGTTATCGAGGTTCTGCGGCTCATAGAGCGAGCCGATGTGGATCGACGCATTGGCATCGAAATCCTGCGCGAAGGCCGCCGGCACGCCCGCCGTGCCCAGCAGGGCCGCCGCGAAAAGGGCGCTCCGCAGCTGGCGGGTCGAGATCTTGGTCATGAGAAACTCCTGGTGATGGTGCGGGCGGACAGCAACCGTTTGTCGCTCGTTTCGTTCCGGCCCGCTGCGCCAAGGTTTACGCCCGGCGCCGCTGAAACACTACCGAAACGGTAGACTATCCTTCTCCGCGCGCCCTCCAAACCGAACCAGCTTTGCGGGAGTCGCAGGCGCCGAGAAATGCGATCCCCTCGGCTGAGCCGGCGGCCAATGCTGGCTGAAGCTGCGGCAAAGCGCCTGATCAATAATTTGGCATCGCCGCGTTCTGGCGTGACTTTGGGCATTGACGGTCGGAGGTGGGCCGCTTTTAGTGTGGGAGGCGAACATTTCCCCAAGGAGACAGACGTGAGTGTGAACTGGCGAAACCGGCTGGCCATGGCCGGCAGATGGATCGGTGCGGCGGCCTTCGGCCTGCTGGCATTGGGCACCACCGCGACGATGGTCGCTGCGGCCCCCCTTAAGATTGCCATGGTGCTGCCTGGCCCGATCACCGACAACGACTGGAATTCGGTCGGCTACAACGGCCTCGAAGCCGCCGCCAAGGCGCTCGGGGCCGAAGTCGCCTATACCGAGAACGTCACCGACGCCGACGCCGAGCGCGTCATCCGCGACTATGCCCAGCGCGGCTTCGGCCTGATCTTCGCCCACAGCTTTTCGTTCGGCGATGCTGCCCTCAATGCGGCGGAAGCCTTTCCCGACACCATCTTCATGGCCGGCACCGCCAACAGCCTCGCCCCCAATCTGGGCACCTACTCGAACCCTGACTATCAGGGCGCCTATCTGGCCGGCATGATTGCCGCCGGCACCACCAAATCCGGCGCCGTCGGCTGGGTCGGCGGCATGCCCGCTCCCAACATGCTCGCCAATCTGCACGCCTATGAAGCAGGCGCCAAGGAGATCAAGTCGGACGTCAAGGTCATGCATACCTTCATCGGCAGCTGGTATGACCCGCCCAAGGCCAAGGAAGCCGCCATCGCGCAGGTCGAGCAGGGAGCGGATGTGCTGAGCGCCCAGGGCGTGGGCGTCATCGATGCCGCCAACGACAAGAAGGTCTTCGCCCTCGGCGCCATGACCGACCAGAACCACCTCGGGCCGACCGCGGTCGTCACCAGCGTCACCTGGGATCTCGGCCCACTCGTCATCGATGTCGCCAAGGCGGTCGAAGCCAAGACCTGGAAGAGCGAGAACTGGTCCTACGGCGTCGCCAAGGGCTCGGTGCAGCTCGCCGACTTCCACGGCCTCGACAAGAACGTCGATCCGGCCGTACTCAAGCAGGTGACCGACAAGATCGCCGCCATCAAGTCCGGCGCCTTCGAAGTGCCGCTCGATACCAGCGACGTCAACTGAACTTGACTGACGTCGACCACGCCGCCGTGCCGCATGCTTTGAGCATGTCCGGGATACGGGTCCAGTTCGGCAGCGTGGTCGCCAACGACGACGTCGATCTCGACATCCGGCCGGGCGAAATCCATGCATTGCTCGGCGAAAACGGCGCCGGCAAGACCACGCTGATGCGGGTGCTTGCCGGCCTGCTGCGCCCGCAGTCGGGCCGCATCGCCATCGACGGCCGGCCGGTTCGCATCGGCTCGCCGCTCGAGGCCTCGGCTCTCGGCATCGGCATGGTGCACCAGCACTTCATGCTGGTCCCCACCCTCACCGTCGCCCAGAACGTCGCCCTCGGCTTGCCCGGACTGCGCCGCTGGTTTCCCGACATAGACGCGGTCGCCCGGCGCCTTGGCGCGCTCGGCCGCGACTACGGCCTCGACGTCGACCCAGAGGCGCGCGTCGGGGACCTTTCGGTCGCCGGTCAGCAGCGCGCCGAAATCCTGAAGCAGCTCTATCGAGGCGCAAAATTTCTCGTCCTCGACGAGCCCACCGCCGTGCTGACGCCGCAGGAGGCCGACCGGCTGTTCGAGGTGCTTCGCACCCTGGCGGCTGGCGGCACTTCGATCGTGTTCATCAGCCACAAGCTGCGCGAAGTGCTTGCGCTAACCGACCGCATCACCGTGCTGCGCGCCGGCCGGGTGGTCGGCCGGCTCGAGACACGGGACACCACGCAGGAACAGATCGCGCGGTTGATGGTGGGCGACACGGTCGTCCCCACCCGCCTCGAAGCCCCCGTGGCCGCTGGGCCGGCCGTTCCCCTGCTCGAGGTCGAGGCGCTGCTGTCGCGCGACCCCGGTGGTCGTCGCCGCCTCGACGACATCGGGTTCACCCTCCATGCCGGCGAAATCCTCGGCGTCGCCGGCGTCGACGGCAATGGCCAGCAGGAACTCGCGGAAGCCCTGATCGGCCTCCGCCCGATCGAGGCGGGCAGCATCCGCCTGTCATCCACGGACATTTCGGCCCTGCCGGTCGCCGCCCGGCTGCGGGCCGGCATGGCGCACATCCCCGAGGACCGCCACCGCACCGCGATCTTCGACGCGATGTCGATCGCCGACAACATCGCCGCCGAGCGCATCGGCGAGCCCGGCTATGGCCGCCGTGGTCTGGTGGATCGGTCGGCGGTGCGCCGCACCGCGCAGCAGGTGGTCGCCGAGTTCGAC
>JANXSI010000695.1 GCA_025352765.1 Devosia sp.
GCGTTGAGCCGGGCCCGGCGCTTGTCGTCCGACTTGATGATGGTCCAGGGCGCGTCGGCGGTGTCGGTATAAAAGAACATCGCCTCCTTAGCCTCGGTGTACTCGTCCCATTTGTCGAGCGAGGCGCGGTCGATCGGCGACAACTTCCACTGTTTCAGCGGATCGGTCTCGCGCGCCTTGAAGCGGCGCAGTTGTTCGTCACGGGTGACCGAGAACCAGAACTTGAACAGGCGGATGCCGTTGCGCACCAGCATGCGCTCGATCTCGGGCGTCTCGCGCATGAACTCGAGATAGTCCTGCGGCGTGCAAAAGCCCATGACGCGCTCGACGCCGGCGCGATTGTACCAGGAGCGGTCGAACATCACGATCTCGCCGCCCATCGGCAATTGCCCGATGTAGCGCTGGAAATACCAGGCCGTGCGCTCGAGTTCGGTCGGTTTGTCGAGCGCCACGATGCGGGCACCGCGCGGATTGAGATGCTCCATGAAGCGCTTGATGGTGCCGCCCTTGCCGGCAGCGTCGCGGCCCTCGAACAGCACCACGACCTTCTGGCGGGTTTCCTTGACCCAGTTCTGCAGCTTCAGCAATTCGACCTGCAGCGGCATCACGTGCTCGAGGTAGGTCCGCTCGCTGAGCCGGGTGCGATAGGGGTACTCACCGGTCTCGAAGGTCCGGCGGATGGCCGCAGGATCGTGGCGCAATTGCTCGAGCGGCGGCGTCAGCGTCTCGGAGGGCGTGCGGTGGGGGGCGAGATCGTGCGCGGCGGCCGCGATCGCGTGCGCTCCGTCGACATGCGGCTGCGGGGCGGCCGGCTCAGGCGAAACGATGGCCTCGTCGATGGCTGCGGAAGGCGCCGCGGTGGCCGGAGTCGGATCGCCCAATCCGGCGTCAGCGGCGGTGGTACTTATTGCGGTGGTCATCGCAGGCCCTCATTTGTCTCGCAAATAAGTTGGGGCCGCCGATATCGGGTGCTTTGACCTGCATCAATGAGGATGGCGATTTTGTCTTGGGCCCCGGCCTGCAGGCTCGTCGCTTAAGGTAACCCTTGGAACTTTTACGGTTTTTTGAGGCATCGAGGTTACCAAGGTTCTAGCTTCTTCAGAGCCGGGATCCGATTGCGATGGCAGCAATTGTCGCGCCGACCGCCGATCGCCTGACCGACATCCGCTTCGTCGGCAGTCTCGACGGCTGCTACACGCTGTCGAGCCGGCGCGACCGTGCCGCCGTGGACAAGGATGCCGCGGTCGACGTCTTTGCGTGCCGGGCGATTTCGATTTCGCCGATGGCCGTGACCCTTACGGTGCCGGTCGCCGGAGCCATGGGCGAGAGCCTCACGACCTTCTTTGAGGGCCTCGGCATCCTGCGCGGGCGGATCAGCCGCGTGTTTGCCGACGGGTTTGTGTTCGACATCGAGGCGTCGGACCAGGAGCGGACGGCGCTCGCCAACCGCATCCTGTGGCTGAAGCGCCAGCATGTGCGCGAGGAAGAGAACAAGCGCGAGTACAAGCGCATCATCCCGCGCGATCCTCGCTCGACCCTCGCGCTCAGCGACGGCTGCATCCTCAAGTGCCAGCTGATCAACATTTCCCGCTCTGGTGCCGCGCTCTCGGCCGACGTCACGCCGCGAGCGGGCGACGTGGTCGTGGTCGGCCGGGTGATCGGCAAGGTGGTGCGGCGGTTGTCCGTCGGGTTTGCCGTTACGTTCGATCAGGTGCAGGCCAAAGACGAGTTCGAGCGCATGCTGACGGGCTATGAACTTGCCACTCCAGCCGCCGAGGCGACGCCGCAGGGCTAGCGGCGCAACACGAGCCGACGCAGCGACCGCCAGGCTGGGGTGATGACCTTGCCGACGATCGGCATCAGGACGAGGCCCAACAGCAGCCCGAACACTCCGTCCGCAAGGATCACGACCAGTTCGGCCGCAAGGTCGGCGACGGGCGGGACCAGCGCTGCGACCTGATGCGCCGCGTCCTCTATCGCATGGTCGATGACGCCGAGGCCGAAACCGCCGAGGCCATGGATCACGATGCCGCCGCCGACCCAGATCATCGCCGCCGTGCCGACGACGCTGAGGATCTGCATGATCACCGGCATGGCCACGAGAATGCCGCGGCCGGTGGCGCGGGCGCTGCGGGTGCGGGCGTGCCGCGCCATGGCGAGCCCGATGTCGTCGGCTTTGACGATCAGCGCCACGGCGCCATAGACGGCCAGCGTGATGCCGATGCCGACAAGCGCCAGCACCAGCGCCTGCTCCCAGAACGGCAGCACGGGCAGGGCCCCGAGCGCGATGGTCATGATCTCGGCCGAAAGAATGAAATCGGTCTGGATGGCGCCGGCGACGCGGGCGTCCTCGAGGGCCTTGGGGTCGGCGGACTCGGGCTCCGCTCCAGCCTCGTGCTCGGCCTCGGCGTGCGGGAAGATCGCTTCATAGACCTTTTCGGCACCCTCGTAGCAAAGGTAGGCGCCGCCGAACATCAGCAGCGGGGTGATCGCCCAGGGCGCGAAAAAGCTGAGGGCAAGCGCCGCCGGCAGAAGGATCAGCAGCTTGTTGCGCACCGACCCCGCGGCGATGCGCGCGACGATGGGCAGTTCGCGGTTGGCGGTGAACCCGGTGACGTAGTTGGGAGTCACCGCCGTGTCGTCGATCACCGCGCCGGCCGCCTTGAGTCCGGCCTTGGCGGCCTGACCGGCCACATCGTCGATCGAGGCGGCCGCGACCTTGGCGAGCGCCGTCACGTCGTCGAGGAGGCCGAGAAGTCCAACGCTCATTGCAGGTCACCAGGTTGAGGGGCGGGGCGCGCCGGAGTCCCGTCGAGGCCAGCCCGGATCGCTACTGCAGAATGCCTGCCGTCGCGAGCGGTTTCGTCGCGCCGCGGAACAATCGCTCATCGAAACGACAAAGGGCCCCTTGCGGGGCCCTTCTTCAGGTCGTCGACCGGGCCGGATCAGGCCGAGTAGTACATCTCATACTCGACCGGGTGCGGGGTGTGCTCGAATTTGATGACTTCCGTCATCTTGAGCTCGATGTAGCTGTCGATCTGGTCGTTGTCGAAGACGCCGCCGGCCAGCAGATAGTCGCGATCCTTGTCGAGGTTCTCGAGGGCTTCGCGGAGCGAACCGCAGACCGTCGGGATCAGCTTCAGCTCTTCCTTGGGCAGCTCGTAGAGATCCTTGTCCATCGGCTCCCCGGGGTGGATCTTGTTCTTGATGCCGTCGAGGCCGGCCATCAGCATCGCGGCAAAGCCGAGATACGGGTTGGCCAGCGGATCGGGGAAGCGCACTTCGACGCGCTTGGACTTCGGCGACTGGCCGAAGGGGATACGGCACGAGGCCGAGCGGTTGCGGGCCGAGTAGGCTAGCAGCACCGGGGCTTCGAAGCCGGGGACCAGGCGCTTGTAGCTGTTGGTCGTCGGGTTGGTGAAGGCGTTGATCGACTTGGCATGCTTGATGATGCCGCCGATGTAGTAGAGCGCGTCCATCGACAGGCCGGCATACTGGTCACCGGCGAACAGGGGCTTGCCGTCCTTCCAGATCGACTGGTGGCAGTGCATGCCCGAGCCGTTGTCGCCGTAGACGGGCTTGGGCATGAAGGTCACGGTCTTGCCGTAGGCGTTGGCGACCTGCTGGATCACGTACTTGTAGATCTGCACGCTGTCGGCGGCCTTGATGATCGGGCAGAACTTGATCCCGAGTTCATGCTGGGCCGACGCCACTTCGTGGTGGTGCTTTTCGATCGGAACGCCCATGGCGCCCATCGCGGCCAGCATTTCGCCGCGCATGTCCTGCGCGCTGTCGAGCGGCGGCACCGGGAAATAGCCCTTCTTGAGGGCGATGTGGTGGCCGGTGTTGCCCTGCTCGTAGTCGGTGTCGTTGTTGGTCGGCAGTTCCGCCGAGTCCACTTCGAAGCCGACCTTGTAGGTGGTGTTGGAATACTTCACGTCGTCGAAGATGAAGAATTCGGGCTCAGGGCCGAAATAGACCGAGTCACCGATCCCCAGCTGCTTGACGTACGCCTCGGCCTTCTTGGCCGTGGTGCGCGGGTCGCGCGAGTAGGGCTGATAGGTCAGCGGCTCGAGCACGTCGCAGTTGATGGCCAGCGTCGAGGCCGAAAAGAACGGGTCCATGTAGGCCGAGTCCGGATCGGGCATCAGCACCATGTCGGACTCGTTGATGGCCTTCCAGCCGGCGATCGAGGAGCCGTCGAACATCGTGCCTTCTTCGAAGATGTCGGCATCGATCATGGTCTGGTCGAACGTCACGTGCTGCAGCTTGCCGCGCATGTCGGTGAAGCGCAGGTCCACGTATTTGATGTTCTCGTCTTTGATTCTTTTGAGAATGTCAGCGGCAGTCGTCATGGATGTCCCCGTTTGAGTCCCTGTTTATATGAGGCGCGGGCGCGTCAGAGCGCGTCGTCGCCGAATTCGCCGGTGCGGATACGGATCGCCTGTTCGATCGAATAGACGAAGATCTTTCCGTCGCCGATGCGACCGGTTTGCGCGGCGGCGCGGATGGCCTCGATCGCCTTTTCGGCGAATTCGTCCGGACACACCACCTCGATCTTCACCTTGGGCAGAAAGTCGACCACATATTCAGCTCCACGATAGAGCTCGGTGTGGCCCTTCTGCCGGCCAAAGCCTTTCGCCTCGGTCACGGTGATACCCTGCAGGCCGACTTCCTGCAGCGCCTCCTTCACCTCGTCGAGCTTGAACGGCTTAACGATCGCCTCGATCTTCTTCATTCACGTCTCCACTACGCCCTTGCGGGTGTCGCCACGCATCATGCAGGGCGCGTGCCACTGGCCACGTCATCGCTAAAATCGAAGCGTCGTCAATCGCTTGGCGACACATCCTAAGGTCAAATCTCGGTTGGCAACCGCTCTGATTGCACAAACATTGTGCGCTGTGCCCAATCGCGGGTCAAACGCGAAGACGGGGTGGCTGCGCGAGAGGCTCGCCCGTGTGCGTCAACCATCCGCCCTGCGTCGCCTCACACATGACACTCTCTCTTTGACTGCCCGCAACTCTTCCTATATCTGCACCGCAGCCCGGCCTGAGGGGCGTTGCGGGTGTGGCGGAACTGGTAGACGCACTGGATTTAGGTTCCAGCGCCC
>JANXSI010000730.1 GCA_025352765.1 Devosia sp.
CGCGCGAGGATGATCTCCTCGGCGCGCTGGTCGGCGAGGGTGACGGGTGAGCCGTCCGACTTGGTTTCGGCGTCGAAATCGCCGAGGTACACGTCCATGATCGCCGCCGACGCCTCGCGGGCGGCAACAAGCATCAGGTCGTGCAGGGCGTTGGTCATGGCATAGATCCTTGAGCCGCGCGGGTTTAGGGGCTGCTGCGGTTGCTGTCTATCGACAATTGCGCCATCACCGCCGAGGGTGCCGTCGATAAGGAGGACCGTATGACCGTTCAGCCGCGAACCCGGGCCCGGGAGCTCGACGCCGCCGATCCCCTCGCGCCCATCCGCGATCTGTTCGCACTGCCGGAGGGGGTCATCTACCTCGACGGCAACTCCCTGGGCGCACTGCCGCGGACCGTCGCCGAGCGCACGCGCGCTGTCGTCGAGGAGCAGTGGGGAGAGGGCCTGATCCGCAGCTGGAACACCCATGACTGGATCGACCTGCCGCGCCGCGTCGGCGACAGGATCGCGCCGCTGGTTGGGGCCCCGCCGGGTAGTGTCATTGTCGCCGACTCCACCTCGATCAACCTGTTCAAGGTCCTCAGCATTGCTGTGCGCCTCCGTCCCGGTCGCAAGGTCATCCTGACCGAAGAGGGCAATTTCCCCACCGATATCTACATCGCCGGCGGTCTGGCCGAGTTGCTTGGCAATGGCGTCGAGGTGCGCGCCGTGCCGGCGATGTCGCTGGGCCAGGCGGTCACCGAAGACGTGGCTGTCGTCCTCTTGACGGAGGTGAACTACCGGACCGGATACCGGCATAACATGAACCTGCTGACCGGCATCGCCCATGCCGCCGGAGCCCTCATTGTCTGGGACCTGGCGCACAGCGCCGGTGCCGTCCCGGTCGACCTGAGTGGCACGGACGCCGACTTCGCCGTCGGCTGCGGCTACAAGTTCCTCAATGGCGGCCCCGGCGCGCCCGCGTTCGCCTACGTCGCCCCGCGGTTTCACCACGGTTTGCGGCAACCGTTAAGCGGCTGGCTCGGGCACGAGAAGCCCTTCGCATTCGATGCGGACTATCGGCCCGCGCCCGGCATCGATGCGTTGCGCGTCGGCAGTCCCCCAATCCTCTCGATGTCGGCGCTCGACGCGGCGCTCGACGTGTTCGATGGCGTCGACATGGCAGCAGTCAAATCGAAGTCGGACGAGCTGTGGGACCTCTTCGTCTCGCAGGTCGACGCGCGCGCCCGCGAACTGACGCCGATCACCCCCTCCGATCCCCGGCTCCGCGGCAGCCAGGCGTCCTTCCGGCATCCGGAAGCCTACGCCGTCATGCAGGCGCTGATCGCCCGCGGCGTCATCGGCGACTTCCGCGAGCCCGACATCCTGCGCTTTGGCCTCACCCCGCTCTATCTGCGCTACATCGACGTCTGGAAGGCCGCCAAGATCATCGGCCAGGTCATAGAGACCCGCGCCTGGGACCGCCCCGAGTTCAAGCAGCGCGCCAAGGTGGTGTAGCCCCGCACCGCCGACTAGATGGGTGATCCGACCGCCGGCATTCGAGACAACCCGCCTGGATGTGCTATTGGTTCCTCTCGCCTACCACGCGAGGGTGCCCGAATGCTGCAAACTGACACGGAGTTTGCCGGCTCGATCCCGGAGAACTACGACCGCCATATGGTGCCGTTGATCTTCGAGCCCTACGCCGAGGACATGGCGCGGCGCGCCGCGTCACTGCGGCCCAACGATATTCTCGAAATCGCCGCAGGGACCGGCATCGTGACCCGCAGGCTGGCGCCACGCCTGTCGCCCGGTGCGCGCTATCTGGCAACCGACCTCAATCAACCGATGCTCGATTACGCCGCCTCGCGACAGGACCCTTCGGATCACGTCGACTGGCGCCAGGCGGATGCCCAGGCCCTGCCGTTCGAGCACTCTAGTTTCAATCTCGTCTGCTGCCAGTTCGGCGCGATGTTCTTTCCCGACCGCGTCTCGGCCTACGGCGAAGCGCGGCGGGTCCTGAAGCCCGGTGGGCGGTACCTTTTCAACGTCTGGGACCGAATCGAGGAAAACGAATTTGCCGATGAGGTGACCAAGGCGCTCGCGGAGCTGTTTCCGACCGATCCGCCCCGATTTCTGGCGCGAACGCCACACGGCTATAACGATCCCTCGCTGATCCGCCGCGAACTTGAGCACGCGGGATTCTCCGATGTCGTCATCGAGACGCGGGCGGAGCAAAGCCGGGCAGCGTCGGCGCGCGTTCCGGCGGTGGCCTACTGCCAGGGGACGCTGCTTCGCAACGAGATCGTGGCCAGAGGCGGCGACCTTGCCGCGACCACCGACCACGTGACATCCGCCATCGCGGCGAGGCACGGCAACGGTGCGGTCGCCGGCAAGATTCAGGCGCACATCATCGTCGCCACGGCGTAGCGCCGCGGGGCAGGGCGCCTAGAACCGCTCCATCGCGCGCTTGACCTTGGCGATGAACGCCTTGAGGCCGTCCGGCGACACGTTGTTC
>JANXSI010000733.1 GCA_025352765.1 Devosia sp.
AGCGCGCCGATCTGGCCGCAGCGGGTTGCGCAGTTCACCAAGGGCTGGGATGCCGTGCTGCCGGCGTTCAGGACATTCATCGAGGAGGACTAGATGGCTAAAGGCACCAAGGACGATCCGTGGCAGCTCAAGACGCCGCCCGGCACGAGCGAAATCACGCTCTGGCGCGACCCGTCGGCGACGCCGCCGGCGCTGGTCTGCATCGCCGGCGGCACGGAGTTGCGCTACCACATCAGCGCGCCCGAGGATCTGGCGGCGATGCTTAAGGCGCATGGCGACTGGATGGAACTGGGCAACGCCGACGAGCAGAAGCCTGCAAAAGAGGGCACCATCGAAGCCTGGGCGCGGTCGCCGGACAACCCAAAGGGCGGCTGGTACGGGCTCAAGAAGGGACTGCGCGGCCGTTTCGGCAACTACGTGACGCCGGTCGCCGAAGCCCTCGGGCTGGTCGAACTCGAGCACGGGCCGCGCAACAACCGAGCGCGAGCGAAATAACGCGCAGAGAATTGTCGTCAAGATGTAACATGTTAGCCATCGACGCGGCGGTGCGGGCGACATATACCGGTGCGGCTCCCCCTCGAGTCTGTTTCCGGATTTTCCTCGATGCCGCCCGGCGTCCTCCTCGCCCTTAGCGCTTATGTGCTTTATTCGTGCTGCGATGCCATCGTCAAAGGTCTCGGCAGCGGCCTCTCCGTCTACGAGATCGCCTTCTTCACGACGCTGTTTTCGCTTGTCCCTGCCATGCTCACCACGCCCAAGGGCGAGAACTGGCTGCATTTCTGGCGGGTGAAGCACCCTTTCCTGCTCCATCTGCGCGGCGTCAGCGGCGTCATCGGCAACCTCTGCGTCATCTACGCTTTCGTCACGATCCCGCTGAACGAGACCTATTCGCTGGCCTTCCTCGCGCCCGTGTTCATCGTGATCATGTCGGTCCAGATGCTGGCTGAAAAGGTGAGCCCGCAGCGCTGGCTGCTACTGGCAGCGAGCTTTGTCGGGGTTCTCATCGTCGTTCGCCCGGGCTTTCGTGAACTGCACTGGGGCCATCTCACGGCGGTCGGCGCTGCGATCTGCGGGGCGGTGACGACCACGACGCTGCGGCGCATCGCCAAGGACGAGACCCGTGCCAGCCTGATCGGCGTTGCCAGTGCCTACATTCTCATCATCAATGGCGTCCTGATGCTGGCGACCGGCCAGGTGCACTGGCTCGACTGGCAGCAACTGGGCCTGCTCTTGACCATCGGCGCGCTAGGCGGGACCGCGAACCTCATGTTCATCGGGGCGACGCGCAGCACGCCCGCCAGCATGGTGGCGCCGCTGCAGTACAGCCAGATTTTCTGGGCGGTGCTGTTCGGAGCGGTGTTCTACAAGGAATTCCCCGACCACATCGCCTATATCGGGCTCGCGATGATCGTCGTCGCGGGCATCGGCAACGTGCTGAGCGGGGAAACCCGCATCCGCTTCTTCTCGCGGCTGTCGCCGGGCGGCGCCGGGCCCTCGCTGCTGCGCGAGAGCACCCGGCCCGATGATCCGATCAGCGCCGACGCTGTGCTCGAGGCGCCGATTGCCGGCGCCACCGAGGCGACCTCAAAGCGCTGAGCGGACCGCCGCGATCGCCTCGTCGGCCTTGCTGCCGTCGGGGCCACCGCCCTGCGCCATGTCGGGGCGACCACCACCACCCTGACCGCCGAGGGCGACCGTTGCGTGCTTGATCAGCTCGGCGGCCGAGAATTTTGCCACGAGGTCATCGGTGACACCGATGGCGATGGTGCCCTTGCCGTCCTCGCCCTTCAGCACCAGAGCAATGACGCCCGAGCCGAGCTTCTTTTTCTCCTGGTCGACGAGACCCCGGAGGTCCTTGGCGGCGAGGCCCTCGACGATACGGCCGACGAAGGCCGTGCCGTTGACGATCTCAGCCGCCGGCGCCGCAGCGCCACCGGCTCCGCCAAGCGCGATCTTCTTTTGCGCTTCCGACAGCGCCCGCTCGGACTTCTTGAGATTGTCCTGCAGCGCCTCGATGCGATTGAGGATCTCCTGCGGGCCGGTGTGGAGCACATCGGCCGCGGTCTGCACGAG
>JANXSI010000092.1 GCA_025352765.1 Devosia sp.
GAAGCGATCGACCTTGGCGTTGCAGATCCACTTGATGTAGCGCTCGCGCATGGCGCTCTCGAGCAGGCCCTTGGTGTCCCCGACGCTGTCGAGGCCGAGGTGGCCGATATAGGGTTCGGAGGTGACGAAGGTCATGGGCACTCGGTCGCGCACTTTTGCGTCGCGCAGCGCCTTTCCGAGGATAAAGGCGAATTCGTAGGCGGGGCCGAAGCACGAGGCGCCCTGCACGGCGCCGATGATCACCGGGCCGGGGTTCTTGACGAGTTCGTCGAAGGCCGGCTTGGCTTTCAGCGCATGGTCGATGTGGCAGACCGACTGCGTGAAGTGCTCGGGGCCGAAGCCTTCGATCTCGTCGAAGGCGAGATCCGGGCCGGTGGCGATCACCAGATAGTCGTAAGGGACCGACTGGCCGTCCAGCAGCTCGATGCGATGCTCGGCGGGATGGAGCTGCTTGGCGCCCTGCGGGTAGAGATCGATGCCACGCTTTTTGAACACCGGCTCGAGATCGATGGTGACGGCCGCGCGCTCGCGTCAGCCGACAGCGACCCAAGGATTGGAGGGGACGAACGAATACTGCGCGCCCTTGTTCACGACCGAGACGGTGTGGCCGGCACCCAGGCCGTCGCGCAACTCGTAGGCCATGATGGTGCCGCCGAGACCGGCGCCCAGTACCACTACATTTGCCATGTCGTCCTCCTCAGGAACCGCGATCGTTGCGCGGCGATCAGTCAGAATAGCGCCGCTCACGAGAGACGCGCTTGACGTGCCTCAAGCTTTTGCGCTGCGCAGGGCGCTGTAGAGCGAGCCGGCGCGGGCGCCCGAGCGGCAGTAGCCGAGCATGGGCATGGGCAGGTCCTTGAGGGCGCGCTCCATCTTGATCAGAGCGCCTTCGCCCAATTGGCCTGAGATCGGGATATGGACGGTCTTGATCCCGGCCTTTTCGGCGGCCTCGGCGATCAGGCTGAAGCTCGGCTGGCCGGGCTCTTCCATGTCGGGACGGGCGCAGAGGATCGACTTGAAGCCGGCGGCGGCCGCTTCCTCGACCTGGGCCGGGGTGATCTGGCCGGTAACGGCGAAATTATCATCGATGCGGCGGAACTGCATTTTTCTCTCACTGGTACGGGTAAACGGCCACATGACAGCGGTCCTTCTGTGGGGTTAGGGCGTCTCCGCCTTGACTTGCGGCGACGGAGGAGGGGAATGCTCGCTCAGGAGCGTGGGCGGGTGCGCAGCCCAAGAGCGGCGTAGATCGGGCAGAAGCTGAAGACGGCGGTGGCGACGAGCACGGCGCCGACGACGACCGAGCCCCAGACCATGATGGCGCTAGCAAAGAGCGGCCAGCCGGTAACGAACGGAGCGATGATGAGCAGGGCACCAAGCACAAGGCGAATGATGCGATCGGGTGTTCCAACATTCTGCATGACGGACCTCTGGGGTTCGGCCGGCGAGCGCGGCGCGATTTCGTTGACATACATATTCGAATATTCTAATGTGTCAATATGAATATCACCGAACTTGAACCACGGGCCGACGAGGCCGCCGAACTCCTCACGGCCATGGCCAATCCCAAGCGGTTGCTGATCCTCTGCCATCTGCTCGACCAGGAGCTGAGCGTAGGAGAGCTGTCGGAGTTGGTGGGATTGGCGCAGTCGCCGCTGTCGCAACACCTCTCCAAGCTCCGGGCGCTGAAGCTGGTGGCGGCGCGGCGAGAGGGCCAATCGATCCGCTACAGCCTCGCGTCGGGGGAGGTGGCGGCGGTGCTGACGACACTGCACGGCATCTATTGCGCGCCGGCAAAGCGTGCGCGCCGCTAGGGGCGGCACAAACATGTTCAACCAAGTGGAACGATTCGGCTCCCGTCAGGTTCCAGACAGGTCGCCTGGGCACAGATGTGCCCAGCTTCAACCCGGAGACGTCCATGTTCCCGCCAATCCAGCATATCCATCCCATGCTCGTGCATTTCCCGATTGTGCTTGTCTATCTGCTCGCCGCATTCGAGCTGGTGGCGACGCTGATGGGAAGGACCGTCACGGGCCGGACGGCGCCCGGCAACGTTGCGACAGGACTCGCGATACTGGCGGGGATTTCCGCCGTTGCGGCGTTCTATTTCGGCGGCGTGGCGCTCGACTACGCTGAGGCCGGCGGATTCAGCAGCGACATCGCCGAGATCCACGAAGGGCTGGGCGAGAAGGTCGCGATCGTGCTCGGCATCTGGGCCGTGATCCGCGCAGCGCTGTGGTGGTTCAAGGTCGAGATCAAGGCACCACTGGCCTTCGTGTTTCCGCTGGTGGCGATCGCCACCGCACTGCTGGTGACGTTCACGGCCTATTATGGCGGCCAGCTGGTGTTCGACCTCGGCGTCAACGTGACCAAGGCTGCGGTCACCGGTTGACCGGCATCCAGCCGGGCGCACAGGGTTCCGGTGCGCCCGACTGATTTATTGCTCAATCTTGTCCCGCTGCCGCAAAGTTGCCGCCTGAATCGGGCAATTCCGCAATGTGAACTGTGCGTGAACGGGTGTCTCAGCGGCCGCTCATTCTCAGTGCCCTAGGTTCAGCCTACCCCACAGAGCGCCAACGAGGCGCCAATTCGAGGAAATTCAGATGAAAACTCTTGCGGCACTTGCCACTCTCGTTCTCGTCGGCGGTCTCACCACGCTGGCACATGCCGACGACATTTCGCTGGGCGAGCCCGGCTATGGCGGGACCGGCTGCCCCGGCGGCAGCGTCTCGGCGACGCTCAGCCCCGATGCCAAGTCGCTCAGCCTGCTGTTCGATTCGTACCAGGTCGAAGCCGGCGGCGAGACCAACAAGAG
>JANXSI010000110.1 GCA_025352765.1 Devosia sp.
CCGCTTCGCCGCCGTTTGTCGGCTGTTCCGGAGCGTGCGCGCCCTTAGCTCAGCTGGATAGAGCACCAGACTACGAATCTGGGGGTCAGGAGTTCGAATCTCTTAGGGCGCGCCAATCACTCTCCCCTCACCGAGATTCACTTGGCCCAGACCATCTCAACGGTGGGTTGGCGGCAGAGAGCTCGCCGAGCTAAGCGCGACCGCGGACGTGGCGGGAATTGCTACTGGAGCAGCGCGCCCGTCAGTTCGCCGGTGAGCTTGAGCATGTGGTATTTCGCCCGCAGCACATCGAACTGCGCGGTGATCTGCTCGGACTTTGCGGCGCTCAGCTCCTGCTGGGCATCGAGCAGTTCGAAGATCGTTCGCGTGCCCGCTTGGAACTGCTGGGTATAGAGCGTCACGACCTGCTCGCCTGACGCGATACGCCCAGCAATGTTGGACAGTTTCGCCGATGCTGTCTCGAGCACCCGGTCGGCATCGCCCAGGTCGTATTTCAGCGCGTCGAGAGCCCGCTGGTAACGGAAGTCGGTTTCCTCGATCCGTGCCTGGACCTGCTGAATCTTGGCGACTCGGTCGCCGCCGTCAAAGAGCGGTCCGCCAAGCGACAGCATGGCGCGCTGGTTGGTCGTCGCGGGGTTCACCCCCATGACGTTTTCTTGGATCTTGGCACTGACGTTGAGCGTCAGCTTGGGCAGATAGTCCAGCCCGAGCGATGTTGCCTGAGCCTGCAGGCTGACCTTGTCCTTTTCAAATGCCAGCAGCTGCGGGTCATTGGCCGCATACTGGGCGATCGCCTCCGGGCTCGTCGAGGCACGCGCGGCCGGAGGCTTCGGCATCTGCAGCGTCCCGGGGGCCCATCCGGTCACCTGCTCGAACGCGCTCGCGGCCGTGCGGCGCTGGGCCTGCAAGTCGAGGGTCTCGGCTTTCGCGGCCTGCAACCGGGTCGACGCCTTCTCGACGTCCGCTGCTGTCCCGTTGCCGCCTTGCTGGTTCTGCGAAACGATCTTGTACATTTGCTGGTGTGCAGCGACGTTCGCGTGACTGTTGGCAATTTGCCGGTCGAGCTCGAGCACAGCCAGATACGCCTCGGCTGTCGACAGCAACACGTCTTGTGTCTTGGCATCGACGCGGAAGGAGGCCGAGTCCTTGAGGTTCCTGGCCCACTCGATATCGGCCAGGGATTTGCCAAAGTCGAATAGCAGCTGCGACGCCTGAATGGACGCCTCGCGGCGGGTTGCGTCCGTCCCGATCTTGGTGTCGTAAGCGTAGGTCGTCTCGCGCCCCTGAGCTAGGCTGTAGTCGACGCTCGGCAGCATCGGTGCCAGCATGATGCCCATACTGGCCTGTGCGTCCTTGAGCTGCGCCTTGCTAATGCCGATGTCCGGATTGGTGGCGATGGTGTGCGCAGCAACCTGGGCCAGGCTCATTTTGCCCGGAGGTGGCCCGGCGGGCTCCGCTGCCGCCATCTCGTCGGGGCCCGTCATCGCGACGGCCGAAGACATTTCCGGGTGGGTCGACAGCGACGCGTGGTTTGCGGCGCAACCGCTGAGTAGGGTGACTGCAAACACCGTTAGACAGCGCGCGACCTGGGCTCCTTTCGGCATTGGCATTCACTCGTTCCTTCGCGCAACACTGAATCCACTATTAAGAATTACGGTTAAATAACCGTGAAGGCAGAGGACCTTGGATCGGTCGCCGATCACAAATGCGAACGCTGTTTCGGTTTTGGTAACCATTGCCGACGAAAGTGTCCTGTGCCGCTTCCTCAATAGCGAAGGACTGCGGGCGTCAGTGTTTGTACGAGGGCACGCGGGTTCATGGTCGACACTGCCCCACTAGACAGCGTCGTCGCCAATGTCGACCCGCAGTCGATTGGAGCCGCTCCGGCAACAGTGATCGGCCGGCCCGACCCGGGCACGACGCTGATCGTCGACGTCGCCGACGGGCAGAATCTGTCGTTTTCGTTCGACCTCAAGGATGCCAGCGTCGGCCTCTCAGATGTCGATCTGATCATCACCTTCCCCGACGGCGCCAAGATCATCCTGTTGCAGTTCGGTCTGCTTTCGGCGCTCGACTCAATTCCACCGGTCCATTTCGAGGCGGCGATCGTTCCTGCCCAGGACCTGCTCGCCAAGGTTGGCAAGTTCGACTCGGCCCAGGTCAAGGACGACACGGTTCAGAGTACGCTCGCCGCCGCTGCCCAGAAGACGCCCGACGCGAACACACCGCCGACGCCGGCCACGCCCTCGGACGCAGCGGCGGCCGAGCAGGCCCAGAATGCCCAGGATCCGGTCAAACCGGCGCCCAAGGACCTGATCGACAACAAGAAAGGCGACAGCTTCAACGAGGCGGACCGCGCCAAGGTTGACGACCAGCTCGGGGCCGCCGACTCGCACAAGAAACACCTCGACGATTCCTCGAGCAGTTCATCGTCGACCAAGACAGGCATCAGCAACATCCTGCCGGGGTCGGAGATCACGGTAAAAGTCCTCGGCATCACCGGCGAAGTCCGCACGTTGCAGGACAATGGCGACATGCTGATCAAGGGCGCCACGGC
>JANXSI010000200.1 GCA_025352765.1 Devosia sp.
CCGTGTCAGCGTCTCCGACGAACTCTCGATCCGGCTGGGCGAGCGGCGCGGCGCGCTCAAGGGCGCCATCAAGCGCTGGCTCGACCGCGTCCACCCCGAGGACCGCGACCGTTTCAGAACGGCGTTCGACACGCTCGTCGAACTGCGCCGCGGCAAGGTGTCGACGGACATCCGGCTTGCCACCCACGACGGCAACCACCGCACCTTCCGCATGCGCGTGAAACCCGTGCTCGGGGGCGACGGCCAGGTCAACCGCATCGTCGGCACGCTGCAGGACGTCAACGAGGACCGCTCCTCGCGCGACCGGCTGCTGCATGATGCAGTCCACGACAGCCTGACGGGCCTCCCCAACAAGCAGCTCTTCCTCGACCGGCTCGAGCGCGCGCTGACCCGCGCCAAGCTCCCCAACGGCATCAAGCCGGCGGTGTTCCTGATCGATATCGATCGCTTCATGGATCTCGAGGAACGCGTTGGTCACTCCGCCGCCGATTCAGTGCTGCTGGCCATCTCGCGCCGCGTCGCCCGCATCATGCGCCCGCTCGATACCGTGGCGCGTCTCTCGGGCGACCAGTTCGCCGTGATCCTCGGCTCCGAAGCCGCGGCCGGCAAGATCGCTGAAACCGCCGAGCAGATCCGCAAGGCCCTCAAGTCGCCGTTCAACTTCGGCGAGCGCGACCTCTCGCTCACCGCGTCGATCGGCGTCACCATCTACGACGGCAATCCCTCGACTGCCGACGACGTGCTGCGCGATGCCGAGCTCGCCATGTACTACGCCAAGCGTCTGGGCGGCGACCGCATCGAGGCCTATCGCGCTTCCGCCCGCTCCATCGCCGCCTACACCCGCGCCAGCGAGGAAGATCTCGATCGCGGCCTGCGCCACGGCGAACTCGAGGTGCAGTACCAGCCGATCATGGACATCCATTCGGGCGAAATCGCCGGCTGCGAGGCGCTGATGCGCTGGAACCATCCGCAGCGCGGCAGCGTGCCGCCGGAGGAATTCGTGCCGCTTGCCGAACGCACCGGCATGATCGAACGGCTCGGTCGCTTGGCCTTCGAGCAGGCCGCCGGCCAGGCCAAGGAATGGCTGCGCACGCTCCCCATCCCCGAGGACTTCTTCGTCTCGGTCAACCTGTCGCCGAGCCAGTTGCAGACCGAGACGCTGCTCGCCGACATGCGCGCGCTCGTCGCCGAAAACCGCGACGTCGCCGGACATCTTAAACTCGAGATCACCGAGGGCCAGGTGATGGCCAACCCCGAACACTCGGCCTACATGCTGACCGCACTCAAGGCACTCGGGCTAAAGCTCGCGCTCGACGATTTCGGCACCGGCCACTCCTCGCTCAGCTACCTGCACCGCTTCCCGGTCGACACCATCAAGATCCCGGCGCCCTTCGTGCAGTTCGCCGACGACAGCGGGCTGTCGCACACGCAAGGACCGATCATCCGCTCGATCGTCGCCCTCGCCACCGAACTCGACCTCACCGTCATCGCCGAGGGCGTCGAGACGCTCGAGGAGATCGAGCGCCTGCAGCAGCTCAATTGCCAGTTCGCCCAGGGCTTCGCCTTCGGCGCCGCCATGAGCGGCGCGGACTTCACCAAGAAGCTGATGGCGCAGTACGGGCGCTAGGACGAGACTCTAGCCGAGTGCGCTGACGATATCGGTCTTGGCGAAATCCTCGCCCTTGTAGAGCAGCGGAACGCCGAGCGACTTAGCGAGCGCGTAGCTGAAGCAATCGCCGAAATTGAGCTGTGCGGGGTGACCAGTGCCCTTGCCGAAACGCAGGTGGGCCGCTCGAGCCTCTCGGAGCTGCTCGAGGGTCGAGGGTTGATCGAGCAGGCCGCGCACGTGCGGGCGGTAGCGCGCGGCGCGCCCGCAGAGAACGTCGCCCCGGCGCTCGCGCCCGCGACCGGCGTCGACACGAGCGAAAAAGCCACGGTACTGGCCACCAACGAAGGCGTGGTATTGCGCTTCGCCGATCGCATCGAGACCGGCATCCCCGGGCGCATTGCATTCG
>JANXSI010000204.1 GCA_025352765.1 Devosia sp.
CGATCGCGCAGCTTTCGGCGAGGTCCGCCGCCCAAACCCCACCGCCTGCCAGCACTGTCCCGGCGGCGGCGATTGTCCCCAATGCTGCCGTCGCAGATGAGCCAGCGCTCAGTTTTGCCGACCTGGCGGCATCTGTGCAGAAGGACATGCCGACCCGCAAGGCGCCGCCCCCGCCGGTCAAGGCAGTCGAGGCCATTCATGCCGTCGATGAACCCGAAGAACGGCGCGGCGGCGAAGGCGATCGTCGCTCGTCGGTGCAGTCGATCCGCGTCGATCTCGACAAGGTCGACCGTGTGGTCAACATGGTTGGCGAGCTGGTCATTACCCAGTCGATGCTCACCCAGCAGATGGACGATACGCTCAGGGCCCGTTACCAGGAGCTCGTGCGTGGCCTCGAGGTCCTGGCGCAGACGACGCGCGGGCTGCAGGACGCGGTAATGGCGATCCGGGCGCAGCCCGTCAAATCGGTGTTTTCGCGCATGCCGCGCTTGGTGCGCGAACTGGCGCTCAAGACCGGCAAGCTGATCAAGCTTGAAACCATCGGCGAAGCGACGGAAATCGACAAGACGGTCATCGAACAGCTGTCCGATCCGCTCACTCACATGATCCGCAATTCCGCCGACCATGGCATTGAAAGCCCCGAGAAGCGGCGCGAGCGGGGCAAACCCGAAATGGGCACGATCCGGCTCTCTGCCGAGCAGGCAGGCGGCAATATCCTGATCTCGGTCGAGGACGACGGCGGCGGCATAAACCGTGAGCGCGTGCTGCAGGTGGCGCGCGACCGCCTCGTGGTCGGACCCGACCAGCAGCTGACCGACGAGCAGATCGACAACCTGATCTTTGCCCCCGGATTTTCGACCGCCGACGAGGTTTCCGACATTTCGGGTCGGGGCGTCGGCATGGACGTTGTCCTGTCCAACATCAAGAAGATCGGCGGTTCAGTCCATGTGCGTTCGCGCACCGGACTTGGCACGCGGATGACGCTGCGGCTGCCGCTCACGCTTGCGGTACTCGACGTCATGCTGGTCAAGGTCGGAACATCGCCCTACGTCATTCCGCTGAGCTCGATCGTTGAGACCATTCAGTGCTCGCGTGCCGACTTTGGACGTGCGCCGTCTGGTGCCAAAGTGCTCCGGGTGCGCGGCGAGTATGTGCAGGTGGTCGATCTGGCCGTTCGCTTCGAACTGCCGAGCGAGGGCGAGTTGGCGAACCGGTTCGTGGTGCTCTGCGAGGCCGAAGGTGGCGTCAAGGTTGCGCTGATCGTTGATGACATCATTGGTCAGCAGCAGGTGGTCATCAAGAGCCTTGAAGAGAACTTCCAGTCGATCGACGGCATTGCCGGCGGCACGATCCTGGGCGACGGCAATGTCGCTCTGATCGTCGACGTACAGGGGCTCAAGGCCCAGAAGCTTCACAAGAACGCCGCCTAGTTCAGGGGGCAAAGGAAAGACGATGGATTCGCTGGCGTACAAGGACGACTACGGTAACGGTGCCCAGGTCAACGCACAGAACTCGCTGCAGCTGATCGCCTTCTCTATCGGCGAGCAGACCTACGGCGTCGAGATCACCACGGTCCGCGAGATCCGTGCCTGGAATGGCGCGACCCCGCTTCCCAATACGCGCGACTTCGTGCGCGGTGTGATCAATCTGCGCGGCACGATCGTTCCGATCTTCGACCTGCGCGCCCGCTTCGGCGAAGGACAGACATCGCCGACTAAGAATCACGTCGTGGTGGTGATGTCGGTTGGCGACAAATGGGTGGGTATTCTGGTGGATGCCGTAAGCGATATTCTCACCGTCTCCAAGGACGACATCCATAACGTGCCAGACGGCAATTCGGTCGACACCGAGCTGCTCAATGGCATCGTGACGCATGAGAGCCGCATGGTTGGGCTTATCGATCTGCACGCGGTGGTCAGCGGCGCCAAGGTCGACGCGTAGCCGCTTCCGCCTTGAACTGCAGTTAAAGGGGCGCCGTTGGCGCCCCTCTCGTTTTGCGGGGGGAACCGGAGCGCCATACGGAGACGATGCGATATTGCCGCTCTGCCGGACAAGCGAAGGTGGACGGCAAAGATTGGTTATGGGGGGGGCGGGCTGACCGCCGAACGTGTCGCGCGGACCGCTAGAACAGGTCGACGTCGCCGTTGGATGGTCGCAGCGCGATGCCCGATAGGGTCGGTACGCGCAACTCGTCAAGGTCGAGGCTCGACCAGATCTCGTCGTAGATCTCATCGGCAGCGTTGGGCGGGAGCATGGCGATCTGGCGGACGGCCAGTGCCATGTTCTGGCACCTTTGCTCGATGCGATCCTGGCCCTGCAGTGCATTGATGATCATTGAGGCAGCTTCGCGCCGCGACGCGTCGCAATTCATGCTCGGGTCGGCGAGAATTTCGAGAGCGTAGGTTATTCCTTCGACCATAGCCGCAGACTGCCGTCCGGTTTCTTCCAGCTCTCGCGCCAATTTATGCAGTGACATCAGCCGTCAACTCCCGACGCTCTCACTTGTAGCGCAGAAGTCTGAAGAGCTTCTTGCCAAGGTGACATTTCACTATGGTTGCTGAAACTGGTTAGAAGTTCCCTAAGGAGTTGCGCTCTATGTTCGTGCCACCTTACCTTTGGGGCGACGAAACCATGAGTACCAACCGCGGCAGCGCATCGGCCTTCGACCGCGGCGCCGTCACGACCATCCATCAGGGTGATTGTATTGTCAGCGGCGACGACGAGTTGATTTTTTCCACCATCCTGGGATCATGCGTGTCGGCCTGCGTGCGAGACGTCGAGGCCAAAGTCGGCGGGATGAACCATTTCCTGCTGGCCGAGCCATCGGGCAATTCCAGGGATCGGTACGGCGCCTCAGCCCGCTATGGCGCGTTTGCCATGGAGCAGTTGATCAACAAGGTGCTGACCAAGGGGTCGGGCCGCAAGGCCAACCTTGAGATTAAGGTGTTCGGTGGCGGGCTCATCAATTCGGCGCTGACCGACGTCGGTGCCAAGAACATCGAATTCGTGCACGACTTCCTCTCAGCCGAAGGCTACGCGCTGGCGGGCGAAGACGTCGGCGGCACTTTTGCACGCCGGGTCATGTTCAAACCCCACTCGGGCAAGGCGTTCGTCAAGCGACTCGATAGTGCCGCCGCCTCGACTGTGGCCAAGGAAGAACTGTCGCTGGTGGTGCGTCGCGCGTCCCCGGCGCCCGTCGCCCGTACGCCCGAGCCCGATATCGAGCTTTTCTAACCGAAATCTTACCGACGACAGCGCCGGTATAGATTTGGTTAACCATTCGGATTTTAGGGTCGACTCGCTGTCTCTGACCCATTTTCCGGATGCGCCGCTCCAGGATTGTTTTCATCGCCAACCTCTTCTGGCTCGCCGCGATCAGTATCGCGGCGACCAGCCTGTGGCTTTTCGGCCTGGGGTGGATCGGCCTGGCCCTCGCCACCCTGTCTGTGTTCGGCGCGCTCTTAGGCAGCCTCGCCTTCGCAGCCAGATGCGAGCAGAGGGTCCAGCGCAAGCTGGCGCTGCTCGGTCAGGCCGTCGGTGCTGCCGGCAGTCAGGATCTGCGGCACGGCATCAGCGTCGAAGTGATCGTCGCCAATCTGGCGGGTCGGCTAGAGCGCGCCAGCCAGTTCAAGTCCGCATTCGCTGGATTACAATGCCCGGCGCTGGTGGCATCGGCCGACGGCGAAATTCTCGGCGTGACCCGCGGGCTCACGCAACTCGAACCGGGAGTTGTAGAGGGCACGAGCGTCGAACGATTGTTCGGAGCGGTCTATCGCAATGCCGGCCTTGCCGAAGTTGAATTGGTTCAGCTTGGCGGTGTGCGGCACGCGGCGCGCCACCGCGGCGCTGGTGCCGGCCGCATCGTGATCGAGTTCACGCCTGCGGGCGCTTACATTGACGATGCCGAACTCGATGCGTTTGCGAGCGCCCTCGCGGGTGGGCAGACGAGTTTCCGGTTCGACGCGAAGGCGCTGGCGTCATCACCGGCGCTCCGGGCGCTCGGGGATGGCCTTGAGGCATTGGATCTGGGCGTTTCGGCGCTCGCTCGCCTGAGCGCCGGCGACGAGCTGACGGTCGAAATGCGTCAGGCCAATTCGGGAATCGCGCCGCAGGTGCGCGATCTGGCCGACCTCGTTGACGCCCTTGTTGACGAACGCGACGAGCATGCGGAAGCGCGCGGCGCGCTTGAGCGCAAGATGGAAGCGGTGCTCGGTGCGATCGACAAATACCGCGCCTCGGTCAATTCGCTCGCCGAGTATGCCGAGGGGACACGAACCGGCATCACCGTTGCCGGCGACGCGATCAACCGCGGTCGTGATCGCACCCGCAAAGCGCGATTGCTCAACAAGGAAACTAGGGGCCTCGTCGATGAGGCCGAGAAACTCGCCACCCGCACTCACGACGCCGCCGGCGGGGTCGATGGCAGCACCGCGCAGATCGATCGGCTCGTGGCAACAATCGAGGATGTCAGCTTCCGCACCAATCTGCTGGCCCTCAATGCTGCGGTCGAGGCCGCGCGCGCCGGGGACAAGGGTGCGGGTTTCGCGGTTGTCGCGGCAGAGGTGCGCATGCTGGCACAATCAACCCAGAAGACGGCGCGCGACATTCGAAGTCTTGTCGGGACCAGTCGCGCCCAATCTGGCGCCGGGCTGGCACAGTCGGAACTGCTCAAAAATATTCTCGCCGGCCTTACTGGCCATTTAGAGAATCTAAGCAATGAAACCGACATGATAGCCGGCGCCCTCGACGAGGGCAGTGGAGCGATCAGCCGTCTCGACACGCACGTCACCTCGATCGAGGACGAGGCGTCCAGAGCGTTGACGTTGCCGGCCCGCCGGCAGCAGAGGTAGTGGACCAAGATGGAAGTAGAGTTTCCGCTGAGCGAGCGCGACTTTTCGCGTATCCGCGAAAGGGTCTATGCGGTCGCAGGGATCTCGCTGAGCGACGCCAAGCGGACCCTCGTGGTCGCCCGGCTGAGCAAGGTTGTGCGGGCACTCCGGCTCAACTCCTTCGATAGTTATCTCGACTATCTCGAGCGGCATGGAACGGCGGACGACTCTCAGGAATTCGTCAACGCTCTGACCACCAACCTCACCCGGTTCTGGCGCGAAGATCATCACTTTGCGCATCTGGTCGACTATGTCGGCGACTTGATGAAGGCGCGCGCCTCGCAATCCAGCAAGCGATTGCGCATCTGGTCGGCCGGGTGCTCGACGGGGCAGGAGCCTTACACGATCGCGCTGACCCTGCTTTCCGCCTTGCCCGAACTCAAGCGCTGGGACTTCAAGATCTTGGCGACGGATATCGATACGGCCGTCATCGCCAAGGCAGCGAGTGCGACCTATCCGGATTCCGAACTGAACGGGCTGAGCCCCGAGCGGACCAGACTGTTCGACAAGCTCAGCGATGGGCGCATCAAGGTGCCCGCCGCCGTCGCGTCGCTGGTGTCGTTCAAGCAGCTCAACCTGATGTCAACGCCCTGGCCGATGAAGGGACCATTCGACGCCGTCTTCTGCCGGAATGTTGCCATCTATTTCGACAAGCCGACACAGGCGCAGGTGTTTGGCCGCCTGGGCGCCATCCTGGCGCCGGGCGGCTTTCTCTACATCGGTCACTCCGAAAATCTCGGTGCCGGGGGCGCAGGCTTCCGCCTGGTCGGCAAAACCATCTACCAGTCCCGCAGCGAGCGGGCGAAGGACGCGGCATGACCATCAAGGTTCTCATCGTCGACGACTCGGCGCTCATTCGCGAGGTTCTGACGCGCACGCTTGGGCGCGACAACGACATTGTCGTGGTCGGGACTGCCGAGGATCCGATCGCCGCCCGCGAGAAGATCAAGACCCTCAACCCCGACGTGGTGACGCTCGACATCGAGATGCCCAACATGAATGGGCTGGCGTTCCTCGACAAGCTGATGCGCCTGCACCCGCTGCCGGTGGTCATGGTGTCGACGCTCACCAAGAAGGGCGCCAGTGAAACGCTGCTGGCGCTTGAACTGGGCGCCGTGGACTTCGTCGCAAAGCCCTCCGCCGATCTGGCCGGCGGGATCGAGGCGTTCGGTCACAACCTGCGCGAAAAAGTCCGGGCCGCAGCTCATTCTGACGTGCGTGGGCGCTCCAGCCGGCCCGCCGTGCCGCCGCAGAAGCTGAGGACTGCGGCTGCCCCGCGCGGCGCGCTGATTGCGATCGGCGCTTCGACGGGTGGCGTGGAGGCGATCCGCGTCGTGCTCGGCGACATGCCGACAGACTGTCCGCCGATCGTTATCGCGCAACACATGCCGGTCGGCTTCACTCAGCGTTTTGCTGCTCGCCTCAATGAACTCAGCGAGATCGCCGTTCTAGAGGCCGAAGATCGGATGCCGCTCGAGCCGGGAAAGGCTTATGTGGCCCGCGGTGACTGGCATTTGCGAGTCGAGCGCAGTTCGGGGCAGCTCAAGTGCAGGCTGTCGCAGAACGAGCTCACCTCCGGCCATCGCCCCAGTGTGGATGTGCTGTTTGAGTCGGTGGCACAGCAGGTCGGACCGATGGCGGTAGGTGCAATCCTGACGGGCATGGGGCGAGACGGCGCTCGTGGACTTAAGATGATGCGCGACGCAGGAGCCTATACGGTCGGACAATCGCCGGCCTCGGCCCTGGTCTACGGTATGCCGCGCGTGGCTTTCGAAGAGGGGGCCGTTGTCGAGCAGGCGCCGGTCGAACAGATCGCCTCCAAGCTCGCTGCCGCGCTCAACCGGATCAAGTCTGCCGCGTAGGTCGTCCGATTGATGGAATCGTAACGCTTTATGCCTAGCGTGAACTCTGTGCCCTGATCGGTTCGACGGCACGAAAAAGGTCAGCCTACAATGCCAAAAGCAAGCGATGTCAGCGTGATGATCGTCGATGACCAGCAGTC
>JANXSI010000217.1 GCA_025352765.1 Devosia sp.
CCGCGTGCCCCCAGTCGCGACGTGCGTCGAGGTTGCCAAGGTACAGCTTGGTCTGCTTTCCAAGACGTATCGCGGCTGCAGCACGAGTGATCTTGCGGGTGACGAAGGTCTCGCCGCGGAGCGGGCTCTCGTGATTGAATAGAATGCCGTTCGACGCGTGGATACCGTAAGCTTCGCGATAGTTGACGACGATCCAGTAGGCGTAGAGTTTTGCTGCTGCGTAGGGCGAGCGCGGATAGAACGGCGTCGTCTCCCTCTGCGGGACCTCCTGGACCAGCCCGTAGAGCTCGGAAGTCGACGCCTGGTAAAAGCGGGTCTTCTTCTCGAGCTTTAGGATGCGGATCGCCTCAAGCAGTCGGAGGGTCCCAATGCCGTCGGCGTTCGCCGTGTATTCGGGAGTCTCGAAGCTGACCGCAACGTGGCTCTGCGCCGCGAGGTTGTAAATTTCGTCGGGCTGGGTGTCCTGAACGATCCGGATCAGATTGGTTGAATCCGTCAGATCGCCATAGTGAAGGATCAGGCGCGGATCGGGGTCGTGCGGATCCTCATAGATATCCTCAATTCGACTGGTATTAAAGGACGAAGACCTGCGCTTTACGCCGTGGACGACGTAGCCCTTCTCGAGCAACAAGCGAGTGAGGTAAGCGCCGTCCTGGCCAGTGACGCCAGTCACCAGGGCTGTCTTGCTCATCGACTGGCCATGCCAGATGCCAAAACCGGCACTGTGAACCTGTCAGACAAATCACACATAAGCCGAAGTATAACAGCAATTTTTCGAATCGCAGCCAACTCAATACACCCCTCGTAAAATATTGACGACGCTTTGACGAACAGGTTGACCCTATCAGCACTGGTACGCGCAAGCGGCAATTTGCCGGGTTGAGGCCTAATGTCAATTGGGTCTGAGCCGACCTAGCAATAAGTGCATGGCTGCCATGTTCTTCGGGCGCTGTTGTGGACTATCGGGCGATGCAACGCGCTGTCATCTGTTTGTTATACGCTGCGCGCGATCCCACGCCTAGCACATGGTTGGGTGTCGAAATGCCTCCTCCGTTGCGCTCCGCCATCCGGCGCGAAAAAATGTCGATGCATCGTCAGGACGGCTGACCAGGCCCTGACTAAGAGCAGCGACGTCCCGAGTCGGACCAGCATTCCCACCACCATGCCAATTGCAATTGCCCGATAGACCATTGCAATTGCCCAATTGCCCAATGCAATGGTCATTGCCATGGCTGCAGCCCTAATGAATACCCCTTCTGCCTTCGCCATGATCAGATCGCCGGTGCCCAATTGACAGCAATGGCGGTTCATTGCCACGCCAGGTTTGTCTCCGGCTTAGTCCCAGATCCTCAGATCGACATTTTCAATATAGCGCGCGACGATGTCCGCTGACCGCCAGCCACCGGCCCGCATGATGGTCAGGAGGTCATGGCCCGCGAGGTTGAGGTCCTGCGCGCACCCGATCCTCATCGAGTGGCCCGAGAGACCTGCGACGACCGCAGGCGCGATGTTTGCCGCTGTGGCGCGCGCCTTGATGATCCGCGACACCACGCAGGCGTTGAGCCCTCGCGACAAGACCCGCTCGCGATAGATCGGGCGGAAGATCGGGCCGCGATCAATGTCGGCGGCCGCAAGCCAGGCTTCGAGCGATCGGACGGCATCGGCAGAAAGTGCAGCCAGCCTCCCGTTGCCGCTTGGGTCATTCTTGGCCCGCCGCACCAGGATGTTGGCGCCGCCTTTCGGGCGCCTTTTCAGATCCTCGGCCCGCAAGGCGACGAGCTCGGCGCGCCGGCAGAGCGTGTCGTAGCCGACCGCGATCAGTGCCCGGTCGCGCAGGCCCCGCAGATCCATTGCCGAAGCCGCGATCATCTCCTGTCGCATTCCGGCATTCAGTCCGATCGCCTGCCGTGGGCGGGCGAGCCGATGGCGCCGTGCCCGGCGAAACGCCAAGACCACATCCTCGTCGCGGGTCGGGTCGGCAAGCCGGCAGAGGCGATGGACCTTGCCGATGGCACAGAGCCGGCGTTTCACGGTGGCTGGCGCCCGGGTCTTGGCCAACGTGTCGACGTAAGCTGCAATCGTTGTGGGCTCTGCGGGCAGGGCGCTGACCTTCCTGGTTTTGCACCAGAGGTCGAACGAGGCGAAGTCAGCTCGGTAGCAGTGCAGGGTGGACGGCGAATAGGCGCCGTCGATGCGCTCGAGGGCAACCCGCCAGTCTGCCGGCTGATCCAAGGTTCGGTCGGTTTCGGGTGAGGATGACATGGTCATCTGCTCCCCCGGCTGCCGGTGGGTCCGACACCGACGTTGACCGTAAGACGGGCGGCGATAGATCGGAGGTCCTGACGCCGACCGCGGACGCGCTCGGCTCGAGCAGACGAAAGGGGCCGCGATTTCGCGGTGCGATGGTCAGGGATCTGGGGAAACCCGGTGCCGGCCGCCGGGGCAGGCACTAGGAGCGAGCGCCGAAGCGCCATAGAAGACACGGTAACCATGTCGTCTCCTGCGTAATCAGGATGATAGGATGGCCAGGTCGCTGCCACGGTTGCACCCGTGGTGGCGGCCGCTCGAACATCAAGCGGGCACCGGAACTGGTCGCCCGCGAGGCTCGCGGGCAATTTCGGTTTAGTCCTTCTATTGGCTCCACGCAAATGGTGTTGTCGATCGGTGATCGACGACACCAGCAGGGGCAAAAATCCCCCCGGTCATAGTCGTGACGCGCTGCCTTGCCTTAGATCTTCTTGATCAGGTCTCGGGCCGCGCGCAGCAGGTCCTGGACCCCGCGGCGGCCCTCGATCGCTTCCTTGGTGTAGTCGCCAGTCTTGATTGCGTTCTGGTTTCCAGCGGGGGCGCCGGACCCGGAAGCCCCGCCATGCATTCGGCATCGCGCCTTCCCGGTCACCGCTGGGTTGAGGCACAACCCGCCCTGACGGGTTTTCGCTCCGCATCGGGGGCTCGCAAGCATCGGTCCAATATTGCGCTTATGATCGCTCAACTTTTGTCAGGCCTTGAGGCCAGGACGTTTGCCTTCTGTTCAACGTTGCCAACGACCGCCTGACCACCGTCGTTGACCGTAACTTGTCCGACCGTCACACTTTGGTGGACCCCGCGGTACCGCTGCAGCGCCTCCACCTGCATCGCAAATGTCCTGGCGAGCTTATTGAGAGCCCGCTCGGCACTGTCCTGTTGAGCAATGTTTTCGGCTTCGCCAAGCCGCTTGGTCATCAGTATGATCGACTTGTGGACTGCAGCCATCTGCGTTGCCAGCAACGCCTCGGTGGTGTCGCGCGGCGAAACGCCAGCGACAATCGACGCGAGGAACGCCATACCGTGCTCATCGAGCCCCGACGGCTTGGATCCCAGGCTTGCCAACTGAACCGAAAGGCCGAGCACAAAACTCCCGTCCCTGCTGCCAAACCCTTTGAAGGCAGCCTCGATATCAAGATCGAGCGCATTGTTTTTAACTGACAGGATCCGCCCCGGTATCTTCACCGGCTTGGTCACCGCTTTCGATGACTTCGTAATGTGCTGGTACTCCGGTTCTTGGTTTGTTCAAAATAGACCTTGGCTGGAACTCATTCAAGGGAGCGGCCACATGCCTACTGTGCACGGGGTTGAATTAATGTTTTTGTCCCCGGAACCCGGGCGAATGCGCGATAACGCTTTGTATCGATCGC
>JANXSI010000254.1 GCA_025352765.1 Devosia sp.
GTACTTCGCGGCGTTGTTCAATAAATTGGAGACGATCTGCGCCAGCCGAGTCAGGTCGCCGTCGACGCAGATAGGGACGAGCGGCACGGCGAGACTCAGGTCGTGCCCCATCTGCTCGATCAGCGGCTGGCTCGTTTCGACAGCGTTGCGCACGACCAAAGAAAGCTCGACCCGCTCCCTCTTCAGTTCGAGATTCCCGTGGCTGATGCGGCTCAGGTCGAGCAGATCGTCGATGAGCCGGACCAGGTGCCCGACCTGCCGCTCCATCATGTTGCGGGCTTGTTCGACGGCCTCGCCGTCGTTCCTTGCCAGCTTCATCAATTGCAACCCGTTGCGGATCGGCGCCAGCGGGTTGCGAAGCTCGTGAGCCAGGGTGGCGAGAAACTCGTCCTTGCGAACGTCCTGCTCACGAAGTTGGCCGACCAGTTGCTCCCGCTCGTGCTCGGCTTTCTTGCGGGCAGTGATGTCGCTGAACAGGATGGCAACCTTCAGGTCCGCCGCATCTCCAAGCCGGAACGCGTAGACGTCGAACCACCGGTTCCCCAGCGCCTTCGCGTGGTTCACGAAGCGGGTCGGTTCGCCGGTGAGCGCCACATGCCCGAAGATTTCGAACCAGAAAGTGTCGTGGTCCGGCGCCAGCTCCAGCATTCCCTTGCCCACCACATCTCGCAGTCCGGTGTGCGCCTCGAACGCCGGGTTGACCTCCACAAAGCGGTAGTCGGCGGGCAGGGAGTCGGCGTCGAAGATCATTTCGATCACGCAGAAGCCTTCATCCATCGACTCGAACAGCGTGCGAAACCTTGCGTCGCTCTGCCGCCGCGCCTCTTCGGCCTGCTTGCGACGGGTGATGTCGCTGGCCGCACCGAACCATTCCGAGATTTCGCCGTTGGCGTCGAGCAGCGGGATTGCTCGCGAAAAAGCCCACCCGACAGTGCCGTCGACGCACACGACCCGGTGTTCCAGCTCGAACACGCCCTTGGACCGAATCGCAGCCTGGACAGCACGCAAGACGAGCGGTTGGTCGTCCGCGAAGACGTACTTGAGCAACCAATCGCGGTTCGGCTCGTGGGTGTCGGCGATGAACTTCCGGCCCTGCAGGTGGTGCATCTCGGCCCAGTCCGGACTCATTCGGTAGATCACATCCGACGAGGCTTCTACGAGCGCCCGGAACCGCTCCTCGCTCGCCCGAATCGACTCGTCCGCCTCTTGCCGCATCCGGCTGATTTGCAACAGCGCCCCGACATGAGCCAACAACTCCCGGGCATAGAAGGGCTTCACCAGATAGGCGTCGGCCCCGGCCTGCATGCCTTCGACCCGGCTCTCCTCGCCCGCGCGGGCCGACAGCAGGATGACTGGGACGCCAGCCGTGCGGGGGTCGGCTCGCAACGCCCTCAGCAGCCCAAACCCGTCCAGCCGGGGCATCATCACGTCGGTCAGGATGACGTCGGGCATCCGTTGGCGCACCGCTTCGAGAGCAGCCTCGCCGTTCGCCACAGTCTCGACTTTGTACTGCCCATTCAGCAGCCGCCCGACGTAGCGCCGCATGTCGGCATTGTCGTCGGCCACCAGCACGCGGGGCAGGTCGGCACCGCTCCGGCGGGCTGACAAAGCGGAGACCGGCAGATCGTCGTGAACTGACGGCAGCTTCGCGCCAGCCGCATCGGAAGACTCGGCGTCAGGCAGCCAACGCAACGCTTCTTGCACGAATGGAGTCGCCCCCGCCGTAATCTGCGCGGCGATGCGACCGCCCCCCACTTGTTCAGGGGAAAGGTGTCCGGTTCCGAACGGGATCGAGATGCGAAAAGTGGTCCCCTGTTCGGCCTCGTTGGCTGACTCGCCAGCCGCCTCGCTGACAGACTTGCCAGCAACCTGACTTTCGGCCGTGATCGTGCCGCCGTGCAGTTTGACCAGTTCTTGAACCAGGGCCAGCCCGATGCCGCTCCCCTCGTGCGTGCGCCCCCGCGCGTTTTCGACCCGGTGAAACCGCTCGAACAGCCGAGGCATTTCGGCGGCGGGAATGCCTGTGCCGGAATCAAGGACCACAAGCTCGGCGGCTTTGCCGACCTGCCGCAAGGTGACGGCGATCTCGCCCTCGAAGGTGAACTTGAAGGCGTTGGACAGCAGATTGAGAACAATCTTCTCCCACATGGGACGGTCCACGAACACCGGCTCGCTGAGCGGCTGGCAATCGACGCGCAGTTTCAGCCCGGCCTTCTCGCAAGCTGAGCGGAAGTTGCTGGCG
>JANXSI010000299.1 GCA_025352765.1 Devosia sp.
GTGCTCCTTACCCTCCACCCAAACCCCACCTCCGGAGACTCCCCATGGGCACCCGCATCACCCTCACGGCCGCTGACGGCTTTACGCTCAATGCCTATACGGCCAGCCCCGAGGGCAAACCCAAGGGCGGCGTCGTCGTCATCCAGGAGGTCTGGGGGCTCAACCATTTCGTGCGCTCGATCGTCGATCTCTACGCCGCGCATGGCTACCTCGCGGTGGCCCCGGCGATGTTCGACCGCATCGATTTCGGCTACGAGAGCGAGAATTATCAGCCCGACCAGTTCGCCATCATCGGCGAGATGATGAAGAAGTTCGATCCGGCCGCGGCGCTGCACGATGTCGAGGCCGCGGTGAAGTTTGCCGCCAGCGCCGGCAAGGTCGGCATCACCGGCTTCTGCTTTGGCGGCACCACCACCTGGCGCGCCGCCAGCGCCGGCCTCGGGCTGACGGCCGGCTCGGGCTATTACGGCGGCGGCATCCCCAACTACATCGATCTCGAGCCGAAAATTCCGCTCGAGATGCACTATGGCGACAAGGACACCGGCATCCCGCTCGAGCAGGTGCAGCAGCTCAAGGCGAAACACCCCAAGGTCGACATCTACACCTATGACGGCGTGCACGGCTTCTGCAATTCCGACCGCCCGTCCAACTACAACGAAGCCGCCTGCAAGAAGGCGACGGCCCGCTCGCTGGAGTTCTTCGGCAAGCACCTGGCGTGAGCTGACGCGGCAGTCGGGACCCGAGCCCGGCAGTCGGGACCCCTCTCCCCTCAGGGGAGAGGGCAGGGTGAGGGGTGCAGCCTCAACCCGCTCGCTCGGTGAGCCGCACGCCAACTGCGTCCTGCTGCAACCGGGCGATGTTTGCGCGCCTGAACCCCTCATCCGGCGCTTCGCGCCACCTTCTCCCCTCAGGGGAGAAGGAAAGACAGAGTGGCCCCATGCCTAACCTGGAACCCCATTTCACCTACCTCGCGCAAGCATTCGCCGCCGCCCGCGACGCGCCGCTGTCGCTGCGGAAGGCCCTGTTGGTGGTGATGCTCGCCGATGCCTATGCCGACAGGCTGTTCGCCGCCGACCCCACGGCCGACGACGTCCTGGTGTTCCGCGAGACCCTGGCGCGGCGCTCGCCGGCGCTGGCGCTGGTGTTCGATCTGGCGCTGCCCCGCGACGGCGGCCCGCGCCTCGTCATCGAGCCGGTCGAAATCCCCATCGCCGACTACAACAAACTCGGCGTCGCGGACTTCATGGTCAGCCTCTACAACCGCCACACCGTGCAGCGGGTGCGGGTTGCCATGCCCGACGGCAGCCGGCAGGACGTGCACGATGTGCTTGAGGCGGCGATCGACGTGCTTGGCAGCCCTGGTCGCTGAGGTCGCAGTCAGGCCCCTCTCCCGTTTACGGGGGAGGGGGACCGCCGTAAGGCGGTGGAGGGGGCGGAACAATAACCCGGAGTCAGCAGCGATGGCCTTCTCCCCTTGTACGCCCGAATGGCGGGCGGCGGGCATCTATAGCTGGCGTCGCAGTCGGGCCCCTCTCCCCTCAGGGGAGAGGGTAGGGTAAGGGGTGCAGCCTTACCCGCCCACTCGGCGAGTCGCACGCCGCCCGCGTCGTGCTGTGACCGGGCGATGTCTGCACACCTGAACCCCTCATCCGGCTTCGCCACCTTCTCCCCTCAGGGGAGAAGGCGAAAGGCCGAGAGGGCAGAGCGCCGGTCTAATGCGCCTCGTCCCAGTTGTGCGCGGCATGCGCGTCGACCTTGAGCGGCACGGTGAGGTGCACCGCCGGATCGCAGGCGTTTTCCATGATCGCCTGGATCGCCGGCATGGCGACCGCCTCGGTGCCGGCGTCGACCTCGAAGATCAGTTCGTCATGCACCTGCAGCAGCATGTCGGCCTTGATCCCGGCCTTTTGGAGCGCCGGCTCCATGCGAATCATGGCGCGGCGGATGATGTCGGCGGCAGAGCCCTGGATCGGCGCGTTGATAGAAGCCCGTTCCACAAAGCTGCGCTCCGCCGGATGCGACGAGTTGGCGTTGGGGAAGGCGATCTTGCGGCCGAACAAAGTGGTCACGAA
Organism: Devosia sp.; assembly: GCA_025352765.1. GTDB lineage: Bacteria > Pseudomonadota > Alphaproteobacteria > Rhizobiales > Devosiaceae > Devosia_A. Next base: position 2,073 of record JANXSI010000299.1, read on the forward strand.
CCCGTCGGCCTTCACCCGCCGCCGCTGCTCGGCCATGTAGTCCTGGATGCCGGGAAAGCGCGCGAAATAGGTCTTGATGTATTCGCCCGCCTCGCCGCGCTCGATGCCGAGCTGGTTGGCGAGCCCGAAGGCCGAAATGCCGTAGATGATGCCGAAATTGATCGCCTTGGCGCGGCGGCGGACCTCGCTCGGCATCCCCTCGACCGGCACGCCGAACATCTCGCTCGCCGTCATCGCGTGAATATCGAGGCCCTCCTCGAACGCGTCTTTCAGCGCCTGGATGTCGGCGATGTGGGCGAGGACGCGAAGTTCGATCTGGCTGTAGTCGGCCGAGATC
>JANXSI010000224.1 GCA_025352765.1 Devosia sp.
ATCATGTCGAGGTCGTTGGCGCCGTCGCCGACCGCGAGCGTTGCCGCCATCGGGATGTCGTGGAACGCCGCGAGCGTCCGCAGCCGGCTGAGTTTTGCCTCGCGGCCGAGGATCGGGTCGGCGACGGTGCCCGAGAGCGCCTCGCCGTCGAATTCGAGGATGTTGGCCATCGCTTCGTCAAAGCCGATGCGCTTGCCGATCCAGTCGGCAAAGAAGGTGAAGCCGCCCGAGACCAGCGAGGTGAAGGCGCCGTGCGTCTTCATGGTCTGGACCAGCGTGCGGCCGCCCGGGGCGAAGGTGATGCGCTCGCGGCGGACTTCCTCGATCGCGGTGCGCTCGAGGCCCTTGAGCAGCGCCACCCGGGTGCGCAAGGCCTGGGCGAAATCGAGTTCGCCGTTCATGGCGCGGGCGGTGATGGCGGCGACTTCGGCCTTGATGCCGACGGCGTCGGCCAGCTCGTCGATGCATTCCTGCTCGATCATGGTCGAGTCCATGTCGGCGATCAGCAGCTTCTTGCGGCGATTGGCGAGCGGGATTTGCGCCACGTCGATGGGACGGCCCGCAACGAGAGTACGGACGGCGTCGACGGCGGTGGGGAGTTTCGGGTAGAGGATTTCGCAGGCGATGCGCTGGGTGAGCCAGTTGATCTCGCCGCCCACCTCGTTGTGCACTTTGGCGATCAGCGCCGGATCGAGCGCAGGATCGGCGGGATTGGCGATGAGGCAAAGGACCGACAAGGAAACCCCGTGGTTTTGAGAGGCGTCCTGATAGCGGGTCCGACCGCCAGCGGCAAGTCGCGGCTGGCGCTCGAGCGGGCGCAGGCGCTGGGCGGCATCATCGTCAACACCGATGCGCTGCAGGTTTATGACGGGCTGAAACTGCTGACGGCCCGGCCGGCGGACGCCGATCTCGCCGCGGCGCCGCACCGGCTTTACGGGGAGGTGCCGGCGGCGCAGCGGTTTTCGACCGGCGACTGGGCTCGGGCGGCGGCGAAGGTGATCGCCGAGAGCGCTGGCGCGCCGCTGATTTTTGCTGGCGGCACAGGGCTTTATTTCGAAACGCTGACAAACGGATTCGCCGACGTGCCGGAGGTGGGTGCCGCAGCGCTGGCGGCGGCGGAGGCAGCGGTCGAGGGGCTGGACCGGGAGGCGCGGGGCGCGCTGATTTTGGCGCGCGACCCGCTGATGGCGGCGCGGCTCAAGGCACCGGACCCGCAGCGGGTGATCCGGGCGCTGGCGGTGCTCGACGAGACCGGGCGGTCGCTGGCGAGCTTCCAGGACGCGCTGCAGCGGCCGCTGCTCGAGGGGTACGAACTGGAGAAGCTCGTGCTGAACCCGGATCGCGAGGTGCTGCGGGAACGGATCGCCAGGCGGTTCGTCGCCATGCTGGACGAGGGGGCGATCCAAGAGGTCGAGGCGCTGCTGGCGCATCAGCTCGACCCATCGCTGCCGCTGATGAAGGCGATCGGAGTGCCCGAGATTTCCGATTATCTCGCGGGGCGGTCGACGCGAGAGGAGATGATCGAGCGCGCGGTGATCGCCACCCGGCAATATGCCAAGCGGCAGCGCACCTGGTTCCGCGGCCGGATGGCCGACTGGAATTGGGTCTAGACGACCGCCGCGCGGGTGAGGCCCAGCCGGTCACGCAGGGCGAAGCGCGTGACCAGCACCACAGCGACGACCGCCAGCCCCAGCGCCAGCCCGTACCAGATGCCGACGCCGCGGAAGCCGAAGACGAAGCCGCAGAGATAGGCGAATGGGGCGCCGATCAGCCAGTAGCCGACGAGCGCGATGACCAGCGGCCATTTGGTGTCGGAGAGCCCGCGCAGCGCCGCGCCCATCGACACCTGCGTGCCGTCGGCGAGCTGGAAGATTCCGGCGACGGTCAGGTAGCTCGCGGCAAGCGTTACGGCGTGGGCGTTCGCCGGATTGGCCGGATCGAGGAAGATGCCGACCAGCGTGTCGGGAATGATGAAAAAGGTTGCCGCGGTGGTCGACATGAAGATCAGCGTCGTCACCAGCGAGACCCAGCCGGCGGTGCGAATGCCGGCCGGATTGCCTTCACCGAGCGCAATGCCAACCCGCACGGTGGTCGCCTGGCTGAGGCCGAGCGGCACCATGAAGGCGATGGCGCTCAGTTGCAGCGCGATGGCGTGGGCGGCGACCTCGTCCTGGCCGAGCCAGCCCTGAAGCAGCGCGGCGCAGGTGAAGAGGCCTACCTCGGCGAGCAGCATGAAGCCGATCGGCAGCCCGATCCGCCAAACCTCCCAGAAGCGGGGCCAGTCGGTTTTGAAGAAATCGTGAAGGATGTGGTAGCGGCGGAAGCGCTTGCTCAGCAGCACATAGGCGACGGTCAGCGCCAGCATCACGACGTTGACGCTGGTGGTGGCAATGCCGGCGCCGGCCAGCTCGAGCCGCGGAAATCCCCAGTTGCCGAAGATCAGCGCGTAGTCGGCGACGATATTGACCAGCACGCCGGCGACCGTGATCGCTAGCACCACCCGCGTCGCGCCATGCGCGGCTAGGAACGAGCGCAGCACGACGATCATGAAGGCGGGAAAGATCAGCCAGACGGCGTAGTGGACGAAGTGCTCGGCCATGGCCGTCAGTTCGGGGTCCTGGCCGAGCAGGCGGTAGATGGCGCCGATGTTCCACAGGACCGGCAGTAGCCCGACGGCGAGGACCAGCGCGATCCAGATGCCCTGGCGCACCGTGCGGCGGACCGAGCGGCGGTCGCGGGCGCCCAGCGCCTGCGCGACCATGGGGGCGACGGCGCCGGCCACGCCCACGCCGAACAACTGCACGCAGATGAAGAGGGCGTTGGCGAGGGCGCCGGCGGCGAGATATTTCGGGCCGAGCCAGCCCAGCATGATGACGTCGGTGGTCAGCAGGGCGTTCTGTGCCAGTTGGGCGACGATCAGCGGCCAGCCGAGCGTGAACAGGGCGCGAAACTCGCGGCCCCATCCGGCAGTCGACGAAAACGTGACCGCCCCGGAGACCGGGGCAGGAGACAGGCTCATTGGCAGATTCCACTCGCGGAACGCTGTCTAGCCGAAGCAGGGCAAAGTGACCAGCGCGGCGGCGGCCGCAGCAAAAAAGGCGCTGCCGAAGCAGCGCCCTCAGTCTGGAGGTCAGCCAGTTCAGTTGATGCTGAACATGCCGCCGCTATTGTTGTGATGATCGTTGTGATCATTGTGGTCGTCGTGGTGGTCGCGCGGGTACTGCCCGAAGCCGCCGGTGCCGAAGCTGAAGCTGAAGCTCGGCGCGCGGTCGTAACGCCCGTAACCGTAGCGCGGGCGATCGATGACGCGCGACTGCGACAGGTAGGAGCAGGCGACCCAGCCATCCGGGCCCGGCTTGCTGACTTCGCACCAGGAGCCGGCGCGATCGGTGATGGCGACGACTTCGCCCGGGAACAGCCGGTCGACGACGCGGTAGCTGGGTGACGGACCAGAGCGGACGTTGACATTGCCGGTAGCAACCGCGGCGAACGCAGAGCCGGCTGAAACGACAGTCACGACCAGGCCGAGGCCGAGTGCTTTGATGAGAGTGGGTTTGATCGACATCTTCTTGTTTCCTTGTGTTACCCCTTGCCGAAACAACCAACCACCGGTGCAAAAGTTCCCCCATTGCGAACTCGCAGTGCAGCGAGCCTCCGGTGGGTGAACCGGCCGTGCACTTGCCTGTCGCGTTGACAGCTTCCGGGGTCCACGTATTGTACGAAATCGCACAACACCCTGGTCGAAGTACGGAGGTGCGCCAGATGCCCGTCTTCTACTTCGACATAAACGTGGGGTCAGGCCTGATTGTCGACACCGAGGGCTCGAGCCTGGCGGATGTCATGGCAGCCCAGCGAGAGGCCACCGAGACGCTGGCCCGGATCGGCACGGAGCTGTTTCCCGGCCGCGGCGAACAAACACTCCTCGCCGACGTGCGCGACGAGCGTGGAGAGGTGGTTCTCGGCGTATCACTCCAGTTGTCGGTAACGACCCGCTGAAACGCCGTTGTGGCGGATTTGTCACGGTTCGGTTTCATACCAATTGGGAGCAACGATACGTAAAACGTGGTATTGTGTCTCACCGTCTGCAACGGCTTCCGGGCGCAGGCGGTTGAGAGAAATGAAGCTCTTGCCCCGCGGCAGGAGCGTCAGAATCAAAATTACTCAAAATCTTCTATTGCGTTTGCTCAGCGACGACGATCGCGAGGCGCTCGGCCAATTTGAGAACGTGGTTCTTCCCATCCGGACGCGGCTCGACGGCATCGAGGATGGTGATCGCTACGCCTACTTCATGGAAAGCGGCATCGCTTCGGTGGTTGCCGATGTCGAGGGGACGCTCGCGGTCGAACTGGGCATCATCGGGCACGAGGGAACGACGGCGCTCAGCGGCATCTACGGTGATACTGAAAGCGCGTTTCAGATCTTCATGCAGGTCGAGGGCAGCGCAGTCCGCTGCGAGATGGCGGCGTTGCAGCGCGCCATGGACGAGCGTCCCGCAGTCCGGGCGCTGATGCTGCGATTTGCCCGGGCGTTTTCGATCCAGATCGCAACCACGGCGCTCGCCAATGGCCGCTTCAAACTCGACGAGCGGCTGGCGCGGTGGCTCCTGATGGTCAGCGACCGGGTTGGGCCCAGCTTTCATATCACTCACGAGTTCATCGCCATCATGCTGGGGGTGCGCCGCTCGGGTGTCACGCTTGCCGTGCAAATTCTCGAGGGTAAGCGCTTCATCCGTGCCAGCCGTGGTCTCATCACCGTCGTCGATCGCGACGGACTGATCGCGGCGGCCAACGGATCCTACGGCTTTTGCGAGAGGCAATACCGTCGTCTGCTGGTCAAGGACGCCTAGCGGCGGTCCGTTGCCGGGCTCAACGGCCGAGACCTGCGTCCCTGTCGCGCAACCTTTGGCGGCGAATGCCGTTGCGCTAGCGAGCCGGGTGACCACCCGGTCCAGCGTCAACGGAGAAGCGTCACATGTCGGTCCTCATCAGTATTCTCATCACCTTCCTCGTGGTGGTGCTCATCTTGTGGCTGGTGCAGCGGTTGCCGATCGGCGGTCAGGCACGGCAGATCGCGCAGATCATCGTGATCATCATCGGCATTGTAGCGCTGCTGAAGTATCTTGCGGTTTTCTGATACCGCTCGCCGCCGGTCGCGCGACCGGCGGCGTTTCACTGGTAGGTGATGGTCACCACGACAGTGTCGGAATAGGCGCCGGCCACAGCCGGCTGCGGCGGGATGCGCCCATAGACCGGGTAGGTCCGTCCCGCGCCATCGCCGACACCACTGAGCGTGCTGCCGGTCGCAGTTCCCCAAATGCTTCCACGTCCCGGATCGGAGTAGAGTCCGTAGCTGACTGTATTGCTGCCCGAGCGCAGCAAACGGTGGGACGGGTCGGCTGAGCCGCCGCCGTCGATGCCGATCGCGTAGTCGGCGCCGGGGGTACAGGTGATGCTGAGGCTCGTCTCGGCATCGATGTTGTCGCCGATGATCCCGGTCCTGCCGAAATCGAGATCGCTTGTATTGAGCAGACAGTTGGCGACGACGCTCGCGCTGACGGCGAAGCTGGCCGTGGTCGGCGTGCCGCCTGCAGGGCTCGCGCAGTCGAGGTTGCCCTCGGCGTAGGTGAACACCGCATCGGCCGAACTGAAGGCGGCGTGGTAGATGCCGACGGGTACGGTCGGCTGTCCGCGGGGCACGGTGGCGTAGAGCTGCCGGGTGGTCGCGGCCGTCGCGCCCGAGACCGGGATGTCGATGCGATAGGGCTCGCCCAACGACGCATCGTCCGTGCTGCCCCAGCGCGTCGCGTGATCACCCTGGTAGAGCACGTAGCCCAGGCGCCCAGCGCCTGCCACGCTCTGGCGGATGCCAGCATCCGAGCCGCCATCGCCGGCACCGAGATTGCCGCAGACGGTGATGCTGTCGGTGCCCGGGGCAATGCCGTCGCACGAGATGGTGACATCGGCCGCGGTGTCGGTCGCCACATTGCCGATCACATCGACGGAGCCGAAGTTCAGGTCGTCGACCGTCGCGGTGCAAACCGCGGCGTGGGCCAGCGACACCGAGACCATCAGGATCAGCGACACGATGAGGATGCGGAGGGCGGAGGTCATTGCGGTTGACATACCACGTCGGGAATGTTGGCGAGTTCCCCTTCCCTCGAGACAAAGTTCACGTCGGCGCCGCAGGTGCTGCCGTCGGGCAGCAGCAGGCTCAGATGGTTCTGCGGCCCGAGACCTTCGAGCAGCGCCTGACCGTCATAGCCGACGACGAATTCGGGGGCGTCGCTGCTGGTCAGGCCGCTGCTGCCCACCGGCAGGTAGGCGCCGGTGCTGTCGCGGAAGCTGACCAGCGCGGTGCCACCGGTGATGCGCTTGCCGAAGGTGACGACGACGCCGGCACGCCGCGCCGGAACGACGGTCTCGGTGGTGTCGTCGACCATGCGGTCGAGCGGCAGGGTCGATGGATCGATTGAAATACGGTTCTTCTGGTAGGCCACCAGGCCGGGCAGCAGCACCTTGCCGTCCTTGCCGGTGATGCCGACGACCCGGTTCTGGTAGAGCACCGGAACACCGGCCGCGCCGGTGCCGACATCGGCAATGGCGAACGCATCCTCGATCGGGCCGGAAAGGAACACGCCGCCATCGGCGGCAACGACGGCGCCGCTGAGCTGCGCCGATACACCGGTTTCGCCGTTGCGGTGCGCCAGCCTGGTGCGCACATTGGCTGCGGGCAGCGTCGTGCGTGCAGAGGCGAAGAAGCTGGTGGCATCGTCCTGGTTGACGCGAACCAGCCAACCGATGTCGCCGAGCTCGTTGCCGCCGCCATGGCCGATGTCGGCCGAGATGGAGCTGTGGCCGGCCTCGGTGTGAACCGATGTTCCAGTCGAGATGTCGCCGCCGAGCGGCATCCAGACGCTGGCGGTTACGCCGTAGTGCCGGCTGCGCATGTCGACATAGGTCGTGGCCGAAGCGCTGCCGGCCAAGAGTCGCTGGCCGTAGCTTGCCGCGATGATCTGTGCCACGTCGCCCGAGGCGGGTTCGGATTGAGTGTAGCTGAGGTTGAAGCGTCCGCTGGCGAAGGGCGTCGGCACGGCCATCGACACCTGGTAGAGGGCGGCCGGGCCGGAGGGCTTGCCGCTGCCGCCCGGCCGGGTCACCGAAGCGATGTCCTCGTAATGGCCGAAGCTGCGCTGGGCGCGGGCGCCGAAGCTGACGTCGCCGAAGCCGAGCTGGAGCGAACCGGTGAGCTGAAGGCCGACATCGCCCGGCGTCGCACTGCCGGCGGCCGAGAACTGGCCGGTGCCCAGCCGGCCGAGGGCGAACACGGCGCCCGCGCCGGCATTGATCAGGCTGGCGCCGCCCTCGGCGTGCCCCTCCCAGGTCAGCCAGTCGGTGACGCCGGTGCGCAGGCTCGCCGAGCCCATGAGCCGGCGGTCATAGCCGTCCTGGCGGGTGGCGAAATTGGTGCGGGCGAAGCCGAGTTCGGCGGAATAGTCCCACAGCCCCGGCTTCAGCAGTTTGGGCGAGGCGAAATAGTCGGTCTTGGTGACCACCTGGTTGCCGTTGGCGTCGCGTACCACTAGCTCGACCGTGCCGGCGCCGGTGATCACTGGGACGTCGACGATGTCGAAGGGTCCGGCCGGTACGTCGGCCGAATAGCGGTTCGAGTTGTTGACGTAGACCTCGACGCTCGAGGGCAGGGCGGCGCTGCCCGACAGCGTCGGCATCGGATAGGTGACGATGTCGGAGCGGAGGCCAAAGTCGTTCTGGACCTGGAGTCCACCCAGCCGGGTCGGGCGGGTCCAGCTCAGGGCGCCCGTCACGATATCGCCGGCGCGATAGGTTCGCATGGAGTCCGGGTCGGCGTAGGACCAAGTGCTGTTGAGCCGACGGAAGTCGAGCGATCCCCCGAGCACGGAGAAGCTCTGCTCGACGAGCCCGAACGGGCCGAAGGCGCGGGCTTCGAAATTGCCCGCCAACGGGGCGACCACGATGCCGGCCCCATCGGGGCGGGTGGCGCTGGCGTAGATGTCGTAGTTGAGCACCGCGCCGAAGTCGCGCGACTGGCCGCTCGGAGCCGGGCTCGCTTTGGATGCCGCGACCCCACCGGCGGCGATGATCAGCCGGGCACGCGCGGCATCTGGCGCGGTGAAGTCGATGGTTTGCAGGGCCTCGTCGAGCACATACGTGACGTCGGGCAAGCGGTCGAGGGCGATGCGCCCGTCTGGCAGGGTGGCCTCGGGCGCGGGGGCGATGCCGGCGTCGCTCAGGTCCTCGGCACTCATGGTCAGTGAGCCGTCGATCTCACGGCGCACCACCGCAACGCCATTGCGGGGAATGCCGTTGATCGAGACAGCGAGGTAGAGTTCGTAGCTCGATGGTTCGACGAGCCGCGCTTCGGTGGCCAGCGGGTCGACGGCCACCGGGCCGGCGGCCGTGTCGGGAAGAATATCGAACGCCAGGGCCGTCGGCACGACGATGAGCACGAGGCCAACCGAGGTGAGGACGGTCCTCGCCGTGACGGGACGCCGCGGCTTATTGCTCGAAATAGAGTGGAATGGCATGACGCACGAGAACGCTGACCACGCCGGCCTTGTGCCCCTGGGGATTGGGCAACTGGTCGACCAGCACCCGGTACATCTCCCGGGTGGCGATCGGCGTTTTGGCGACGCGAACGATCCGGATGAGGTTCTCGCCGCCGGGCTTCAGCGTGGCGATCGGCGGGCTGACGACGACGTCGGTCGTCGGCGTCAGCGTGTCGGTGTTGCCCTTGTGGATCCATCGGTAGACGCGGACCTGCACGCCGATCGGGGTTCGCTCGGTGTTCCAGACCCGCAGTGTCGTGCCGGTGGAGCCGCTCGAGACGTCGAGCTTGATCGGCGCGACCCGAAGGCTCGCCGCGGTCGCTCCAGTGACAGCAAAACAAGACAGAGCAAGAGCCGCGGCAAGAAGGCGAAGGCGCATTTTGCTTATCCTAGACGATGGTCGCTATAGGCCGGATCAGGGGGTCAGGCCTTCGTCGTACCAGATGGTTGCGGTGATGGTGTCGGCGTAGGTACCGGCCGGCACGTTCTGGTGGTGCGGCACGCGGGCATAGACGGTGAGGGTCTCGTTGCCGCCAGTGGCCGATGCGCTGTCGGCAGTATCGCCGCCCTGGGTGAAGCCCCAGTTCTGGGTGCTGTCGAGATCGTGCGACAGGACGTAGTGCACAAGGTTGGTGCCGTCGGTCAGCGTGCGATCGGAAGCATCGCCGCTGCCGCCGGCGCTCAGGCCGATCGAGTAGGGCGATTCCTTGGTGCACTCGATGGTGATGGTCGAGGTGGCGAGCAGATCGGTGTCGATGATGCCGGTGTTGCCGAAGTTGATCGCCGTTGCGCCGATCTGGCACTCCTGCTCGATGGTCAGGCCGACGGCGATGGTGCTGGTCTCGCTGCCGTCGAAATCGCCAGCGGCGAAAGCGGGGGCGGCGACAAAGGCTGCGGTTCCGGCGAGGAGTGCCGCTGCGATGTTGGTGAGTTTCATGACGGTCCCTTTCAGTATCTAGAACCGAAACCCCGCTGGCTGCATTCTGCAGCCCGTCGAACAACTCGGGCGTCCCGTGTTCACTTGACTCTTAAATACGTGAGGAATCATAACAATTTGTATATGACGTGAACTACTGATTCCGAGTTACTTACGATTAACTATAGTTATTAGTACTGCATTTACCATAAATACTCTGATTGCGACAGTCTTGCGCAAATAAGGACTTTTCGACGCCTCTTGCTCCGGCGATTGGGGGGGCAGCGTTTGCAC
>JANXSI010000366.1 GCA_025352765.1 Devosia sp.
CTGTTCTCGGCGCCCAACGGCACGCAGACAATGAACGCCGTTCCAGCCGCCGAGCGCGGCCAGGCATCCGGCATTCGCGCCACGGCGATGAATGCCGGGCAGGTGCTGTCGATCGGGGTGTTCTTCACGCTGATGATCATCGGCCTGTCGCTCAGCCTGCCGGCCGCGATGGAGTCGCATCTACTCGCCCAGGGGCTGCCGCAGGCGGTCGCCGCACAGGTCGCGGCAGAGCCGCCGGTGGCGAGCCTGTTCGCCGCCTTCTTGGGCTACAACCCGATGGGCGAACTGATCCCGGCGGCAAGCCTCCACGCCCTTTCGTCGGCGCAGCAGGCGACGATCACCGGGTCGCACTTCTTCCCCGACCTCCTGTCGGGGCCGTTCATGGTGGGCATCAAGATCGCTTTCACGATCTCGCTGCTGCTCTATCTCGCGGCGGCCATTGCCTCATGGTTCGGCAGTGCGCCGCGCAAGCGGGAAGTGAGCGCAGAAACAGTGGCCGCCGAGTAGGTCTCAGTCCGCCAGAGATGGGAAATAGTCGGCGGCCTCCGGCGTCAGCAGGAAATTGACGTCGGCGATCGGAGCCTCGTAGAGGTCAGCGCCGCAGGCGACAATCGCGTTCTCCAGCCGGTCGAGTGCGAACAGCACGCGATCGGGCGCCTTGAAGCTGATTGCCAGGTTACTGTCGATCAACTCGTCATAGTTGCACTCCTCGTTGAGCTCGACGTCGCCATCCTTCGGGCGGTGGGCCCTGACGAAGTCGCCAAGCTCCTTGTCGGGACCCCACTGGAAATCTTGCGGGTGCGTGCGGGCATCTGCCGTATCGGCGACGTTGCCGTCGAAGTCCCTGGCCACCCATCCGGCGAAGACACGGCTCATGTCGAGGGGTTCGCCTGTCTTCACATCGAGATTGAAGAATTCGTGATGGTTGTAAGGATGAGCGCCGCCGCAGAACAGGCTGCCGCTCTCGGTCCAGCTCATCAGCGCCGACGTCAATGCGGTCACGGCGATCGTCTCGTCGGGATGGCCGCCGAGCGTACCGGCCGAGTAGGATACCGATTTACTCCAGCCGAGGCCGCCATACTGCTGTGCCTCGCAGTTGAGCGCGTCGGTGTTCATGCTCCAGTGCCGCCGCTGAAGGTAGGCGTTGGCGGCCGCCGGGTCCGAGCCGTCGGCAAGGGCGACGATGGTCGGAAAGGCAGACTTGGTTCTTGGGTCGGTCAGATACTTGAACGACGAACCAGACCAGTCGGTCACGGAGCTTTGCACTTGCTTGCTCTGCATGCGCAGGTGGTCGTAGGGCGCAGTGTCCTCCGCGATGCGCTGATCGCCATAGTCGAAGGCGCTTCTGATCGCGGCAAGCCCGAGTGGGCTGATCTCACTGTCAGCCGGCAAATCGCGGCTGCCGACGAAGGTCAAGGCAACCGGCTGCTGGCGGCCGTTCTCGGTCCAGGTGCCTGTCAGGGTCTTGGAGTCTCGACCGGCCGACAGCTGCCACTTGGCGCCGACCGGGATGCCGGTGATGGTGCCATCATCAGCCTGCTTGCAGATGTCCTCGGTACAGGGCCGTTCCTCGGTCATTTCAAGTTTGCCAGGCTGGACGCGAACTGCATCGAGCGGGATGTCGATCCCCTTGCTGGCGTAGAAATACCTTCCGGCGAACGGCCCCTTGGCTTCGGCCGGCGGTGCGGTGAACTCGACGACGATCGGCGCCTTGCCGATGGTGCCGGAGTACGTAACCGCGGCGCCGAGGGCCGGTGACGTTATGAGGGCGAAAACGACGACGGCGACAGTGTGTTTCATGACGGGCCTCTAAGCGAGCTCTCCACTAGACGCATCATGGTGAACAAGGAATGAATGCGATTTTGCGTGAATGATCCATTTCTCAGTTAACTTCGCATGCGTCAAGCGCATGCCTCGTGTGCGCAACTCATGGCTACTCGTCCGGTCGAGTATCCCCTACATCCAAGACACCAAAACGAAGGGGAACAGAAAATGACCATCCGTCAGAAGCTTGCTCAGTTTGCCGCCTACCAGCGTACCGTCCGTGAACTCTCGGCTCTCGATGGCCGCCAGCTCAAGGATCTCGGCATCACCCGCGAGGACATCAAGTCGATCGCGCGCGGCCAGGTTCTCTAAGCCTCACACGATCGTCGGTGGTTCGAAGGCGCCGCAGGGCGCCTTCTGCATTTTTAGGGGTGGATCAGCTGCTACGGTTGAAGTGGTCATAGACCAGTTGCGCCATGGCGCTCGAGATCCCGGGGATCGCCGCCAGGTCCGCCAGTGAAGCCCGGCTCACCGCCTTCGCCGAGCCGAAATGCTGTAGCAGAGCTCGCTTGCGTGTCGGCCCGATCCCGTCGATTTCGTCGAGCGGGTTGGACACAAAATCCTTTTTCCGCTTGGCGCGATGCGTGCCGATGGCAAAGCGATGGGCCTCGTCGCGCAGCCGCTGCACATAGTAGAGCACCGGGTCGCGGTGCGGCAGCATGAAGGCCTCCCGGCCCTCCATGAAGAACTTCTCGCGTCCGGCATCGCGCTCCTCACCCTTGGCGATGCCGATGAAGGTCACCTCGCGCGGCAGGTTCAGTGCCGCGATCACTTCGCGCACCGCATTGAGCTGGCCGGCACCGCCGTCGATGAAGACCACATCGGGCCAGTCGGGCATGCCGGTCTGCTCGTCCTCGGCGTCGAGTTCGGCCTCGTTGGCGAGACGCGTGAAGCGGCGCGTCAGCACCTCGCGCATCATGCCGAAGTCGTCGCCCGGGGTCAGTTCGGTCGAGCGGATGTTGAAGGTTCGATAGTGCTTCTTGGAAAGGCCCTCTTCGCCGGCGACGATCATCGCGCCGACTGCGTTGGTGCCCGAGATGTGGGAGTTGTCATAGACCTCGATGCGGCGTGGTGGCTCGTCGAGGCCGAAGAGCGTCGCAACGCCTTCGAGCAGGGTCTTCTGCGTCGCGCCTTCGGCCAGCTGCCGGCCGAGCGCCTCGCGGGCATTGTTGAGCGCGTGATTG
>JANXSI010000382.1 GCA_025352765.1 Devosia sp.
GAGTCCACACAGCAGTTCCAGCAGCAGGTCAGCTTCACGGTGACCGACCCGGCGACTGGAACCCCGATCGGCTCGATCACCGTCGGCGTCAATCTCGACCAGCTTTAACCCGCCAGTTCCCCGCGACTGGGACGCGGGGACCCCGCAGAGGACTCATCCGATGAAACTGCGTCTTTCGCTCGCTCCGCAAATTCTTGGCCCAGTGGCCATCACCTTGCTGGCGGTCGTCGCCATTGCCACGATCTTCAGCGGGTCGGGCAATATCGCGATGCAGCAGACCGCAGCGTCGACGCATCAGAACGATCTGATCGCAGTGCTGACCGACCAGTTCGCCGGCAGCGTCAAATACGCCAAGTCCGACCAGATGGACACGGCCTTCGCGACCTACGGCGCGAAGCCCGATTTCGGCCTCGTTGCAGCGGGCGCCGTCGACGCCCAGGGCAAGTCGCTGGTCGAATTCGGGGCTGACAAGCAAATGACGGCCGACTCGATTGCGCTCGCAGCCAAGGCGGTCGCCACCGGCCAGCCGCAGTCGGCGATGGTGGGGACGCTGCATCTGGCCGCGGTCCCCGCCTATTTCGGCAAAGACCACGGTCTCGTCGGCGCCGTCAGCATGACCTAGGACCTCGCGGCCTATCGCGACCAGGTGATCGCGGCGCAGATCCGGGATGTCCTCATCGTCATGGGCATCGTCGTTGCGGCCCTCATCGGTCTCGCGCTTTTCCTGATGCAGCGTGTCACCCGCCCGCTGCGCAAACTCGCCGCCGTCTCGATGCGCCTCGCGTCGGCCGACTATGATGTCGAGTCGGCGGCGCTGCCCGCGAGGACGAACTGGGCGAACTGCCGCGCGCTATTGCGGTGTTCCGGCAGAACGGTCTCACGATGGCCGAGATGACCGAAACCGAGGCCGTGCGGATCATCGCCGACCAGGCCGCGCGGGCCAAGATGATGACGGAACTGCAGACGGCCTTCGGCGCCGTGGTCGACGCGGCGGTCAAGGGCGACTTCTCCCGCCGGGTCGAGGTGCAGTTCGCCGACGCCGAGCTCAACGGGCTGGCGCTCGGCATCAACTCCCTCGTCGAGCGCGTCGATGCCGGGATCGGGGCGACCGCCACGGTGCTGTCGGCGCTCGCCGATGCCGATTTGACCCGCCGTGTGAAGGGCGATTTCCAGGGGGCCCTCGGCCAGCTGCGCGACGACACCAATCGCGTCGCCGACCAGCTCAGCGAAATCATGCTCAAGCTGCGCGATACGTCGCGCTCGCTGCGGACCGCGACCGGCGAGATCCTCACCGGCGCCAACGACCTCGCCGAGCGCACCACGCGGCAGGCGGCTACCATCGAGGAAACATCGGCGGCCATGGAAGTCCTGTCTTCAACGATCCTGCAGAATGCCAGGGCCGCACAGGACGCCAGCACGGTCGCCGCCAGCGCCACCGAGTCGGCAGAGCGCGGCGGGCAGGTGATGCGCGATGCCAACGCGGCGATGGACCGGATCACCGCGTCCTCGGCCAAGATCTCCAACATCATCGGGCTGATCGACGATATCGCCTTCCAGACCAACCTCCTTGCGCTCAATGCCAGCGTCGAAGCGGCCCGCGCCGGCGATGCCGGCAAGGGCTTTGCAGTGGTCGCTGTCGAAGTGCGCCGGCTGGCGCAGTCGGCGGCCAGCGCCTCGACCGATATCAAGCAGCTGATCGAGCTCAGCAAGACCGAAGTGGCGGGCGGGTCGCGGCTCGTCGCCGAAGCGGCGCAGCGGCTCGAGGAGATGCTGTCGGCGATCCGTCAGAACAACTCGCTGATGGAAAACATCGCCCGCGACAACCGCTCGCAGGCGGCGGGCATCGAAGAGGTCAGCGCGGCCGTTCGCCAGATGGACGAGATGATCCAGCACAACGCCGCCCTGGTCGAAGAGACCAATGCGGCGATCGAGCAGACCGAAGTCCAGGCGGTCGAGCTCGACCAAGTGGTCGAAATCTTCCGCATGCCCGGATCGCATGCCGACAGCTACGGGCAGACCCCGCCGGTCCGCCGCGCCGCCTGACTGGCTCAGCCCTCGAGCGCCGCGGCGACCAGTGCCTTGGCGTGAAGTTCGGTGGTGTCGTAGGTCGGCAGCGGGCTGACGCTGTCGTCGATCAGCATGCCGATCTCGGTACAGCCCAGGATCACCGCTTCGGCGCCGCGGGCGGCGAGGCGGGCGACGGCCTCGACATAGATCTTCCGCGACTCGTCCCGCACGATGCCGAGGCAGAGTTCGTCATAGATGATGCCGTTGAGGTTGGTGATGCCGACATCGGGCACGATAATTTCGAGCCCGCGGCCCTCCAGCACCTCGATATAGAACCGCTTTTCCATGGTGAAGCGGGTGCCGAGCAGGCCCACCCGGGTCATGCCGTCGCGCAGCAGCGCGTCGGCGGTGGGCTCGGCGATGTGGACGAACGGCACCGAGATTGCCGCCGTGATGTCGGGGGCGCAGATATGCATGGTGTTGGTGGCGAGGCCGATGACGCCACAGCCCTGCGCTTCGAGCCGCGCCGCAATGCCGGCGAGTTCGCGGCCGGCGGCGGCCCAGTCGTCGCGGCCCTGCATCTCGGCGATCGGGGCAAAGTCCACCGAGTGGACGATCACCGGCGCCGAGTGGAGGCCTCCCAGCGCTCGGGCGGTCTCGCGGTTCAGAACGGCATAATAGTGGGCGGTCGATTCCCAGCTCATGCCGCCGATGAGGCCGATGGTCTTCACCTTTGGCGCAGCTTGGCCGGCAGCTCGCGAAAGGCGGCAACGATTTCGCGATAGGCGTCGCGCTTGAACGGCACCACGAGGTCAGGCAGCGCCGCGAGCTCTTCCCAGCGCCAGCTGTCGAACTCGGCCGGCATGCTGCCGTCGCCGGGCGCCAGCACGTTGATCTCGCTGTCCTCGCCGTCGAAGCGGTAGGCAAACCAGCGCTGACGCTGGCCGCGATACTTGCCCTTGAGCGCAACGCCCAGCGCCTCGTCGGGCAGGTCGTAGTAGATCCAGCCCGGCGCCTCGGCGATCTGGACGACTGAGCGGATCGAGGTCTCCTCGAACAGCTCGCGAATGCCTGTCGCTTCCGGGGCCTCGCCCTTGTCGATGCCGCCCTGCGGCATCTGCCAGGGGGCGCTGAACTCGCTGGCGTCCTCGGGGCTGTTGACCTTGCGCCGGCCGATCAGCACGAGGCCGTCGCGGTTGAAGACGGCGGTGCCGACGCAGTCGCGGTAGGGCAGGGACAGGCGGTCGGGGCGTTTGCTCATGAGGGCTTTTGCATCAGGGCGCTGATCGGCACCAGGGTAAAACCGCGATCCTCGGCGGTCTTGGCCCATTCGGCGAGGGTCTGGATGGAAATGGGCAGCGCCGAGATGACGCCGATGGCCGAGCCCTTCTCGGTGGCCCTGGCTTCGAGCGCCTTGAGCTGTTCGAGGATCGGGGCGCGGGCCGGATTGCCGTCGAGCGGCAGATCGGCGCGGCCGAACTGGACGTTGTTGGCGGCGGCAAGCTGCTGGGCGATCGAGCGGTTGGACGAGCCGTCGTCGAGATAGCCGAGGCCGCGCGATCCGAGCTCTTCCATCACCGGCCCGAAATCGGGGGCCGAGGCGGTAAAGCGGGCGCCCATGTGGTTGATGAGGCCGACATAGCCGCCGAACTTGGCGAGCACGGTGAAGAGCTTGCCGAGGTTCTGGCGCGGCGGCTGCGCGGTCAAGAGCGTATCGGGACCGGGGTCGCTCTCGGGATAGTCGAAGGGCTCGAGCGGCACCTCGAGCAGCAGTTCGTGGCCGGC
>JANXSI010000407.1 GCA_025352765.1 Devosia sp.
GGAACTGGCGATGAGGGTCTGCATGCCGTGCCGATAGTAGACGTGCCCCAACTCGTGGGCGAGGACGCCGGCGAATTCGTCGGGCGACCGGCTCGCTTCGAGCAGCGCCGAGAAATAGTAGGCGCGCCCGCCCGGCAGGGCAAAGGCGTTGGGAACCTCCGTACGAACGACAGTGACCGTAGGCCGGAAGGGCGAGCCGAGGCCGTCGAAGACCTTCGCGACGAACCCCGCGATCGCAACATTGGCCGGACTGTTGCGATCGGGATCGCAGGCAGTAAAGCCGCGCTCGCCGCCGAGCTGGTGCTCGACCTGAGTTGCAGCCGTATCGCCGATCTTGGTTTCCCAGGCCGGTGGTACCAGGGTCACCAGCCGGTCAGCAAGCAGTGGTACCCCGAACAGGTAAGCGAAGATCACCGACGCCAGCGCGGCGGTCGCGAGCGCGAGGATGCGGCCCTGCATCCACCAGTCGTGGCTGCGATGGAGCGAAAGCGCCGGCAGCACTCCGAGGGCGCTGCGCATGTCGGCGATGCCGGTGACGGCGAGCCGGGCGCCGGCGGGGCGCTTGCGGTTGCCGATCCGCAATTCCATCATCCGCGAGTGGATCAGATAGACCTCTCCGGCCGGCCACCGGTCGAGTTCCTCGCTGGTTGTCGCGTCGAGAATTGCCAGCATCACCGGGTCGGCGGCGAGATCGATGATGCAGCGGACCTCGCGCTGGGTCGCGACGAGGCCGTCCTGCCAGCGCGCCGCGAACTCCATCAGTAGGCCCCCACATTGAGCGCGTCGGCGAGGCCCTGCCCGATCAGCGAGCGATCCTCGAGGCTCGCGCGAACCGATTGGAGACTCTCCGGATTGGCAATGCTGGTTCCATTGGCCAGTAGTCGCCACCAGCCGAAGCTCAGTACCATCTCCCAGACGAGGCCGAAGGCACCCAGCACGACGAGGTAGAGCGCGATCAGCAACGCGACGTTGAGGCTTCCCGACTGAAAGATCGCTGCAAAAGCGTCATTGCCGCCCTCGCTGCCGCCGCGGGAGGCGACCAGAAAGACCGCGCCGAGGGTCAGCAGCGCGGCAATCACCAGAACAACCAGCAGGATGAAGACGCCGATTACATAGACGACGAACTGACCGAAGAGCGACGCGGTGCCGATCCGCACGGTCAGTTTTGCGGCGCCGAGGCTCACGGTCGAGAGCATGGCGGAGACGGTGCGGGCGCGATACCAGGCAAAGCTCAGCGCCAGCAGGATCAGGCAGCCGAGGCAGGCGAGCATGCCGAGCGGCCCCGGAACGACGATACCGCTGACCACCATCAGGTCGTGCGTCGCGGCGATGCCGATGGCGGTGGCGCCGATGGTGAACAGATTGAGGAAATAGGTGCCGTAATAGGGGCCGGCGAAGGCCAGCCAATTGCCCGCGATCTCGAATTTGCGGTCGCCGTACCAGCTGTGGCGATAGCGATACTTCCACAGGCTCGAGGCCATCCACGGATAGACGAGGCCCAGCGTCAGGACCATGAGGATGGACCAGAGGAAACGGCGGATGGCGTAGGCCCAGGCATTGCCCCGCTGGTCAAAGCGGATGCCGCGCCAAAGGGTGCGCGACAGGCGGAAATCGCGGGCGCGATAGATGGCGTAGCCCGAAAGGAACCAGATCACGGCACCGATGATGGCGTAGCCGGCCAGCACCAGGTCGGTGTCCTGCATGGAGAAGTAGAACAGCGCAACGTAGATGGGCAGAAAGAACGCCAGGGCAAAGAAGAAGCCGAGCAGCAGTTGCGTGGCGCTGCCGGTATATTCGAGCGGTTCGCCGTCGATGACCGTGTTCTGCCAGTAGAACCGGCGCTTCCAGGTCGCCTGCCAGAACCGATAGAGCCCGATTGTCGGGATCATCAGGGCATAGCCCGACACCAGAATGCCCAGCAATTCATGGCGCGAGCCGGTGAATTCGACGCGCCCCTGCCTCGAGTCTGCCGCTGCTTCACTCATGATTCCGACCGAATTGCCCAAGCCCACGATTTCACGCGGCAGGACTGGCCGCAAGAGATCAGGGGTAGAGGCGCTGCCGCGTCCACGGGGCAATCGAATCGGAACGG
>JANXSI010000433.1 GCA_025352765.1 Devosia sp.
CTTTATCTCGGCGGTTTCGTCTTCGCGGCGCTTGCCGCGATCGTCTTCGGCATCACCTACCGCGAGTGGGAACAGATGGTGACCTTGAAGCCGCTCGCGCCGTTCGGCATGGTGCTGATCGGGCTGCTGGCGATTTCAGCCATCGCCTTTCCGATCTACGGCGCGCCCGGGACGGCGGTCGTGATTGCCGTGGCCGCCGTAGTTTCGCTGTTCGGCGGCCGGGCCGTCATCCCTTGGCGGATCGGCGGATTGCTGTTCTTCGGCGCTGTGCTGATTGCGAGCCTTGGAATGCGCGGGACCGACCCGGCCGGGATCGTCGCCGGCTGGTACCTCGGCATCGTCATCGCGCTCAACGACAGCGGGGCGTTCTTCACTGGCCGGGTGATCGGCGGACCCAAGCTGGTGCCGGCGATTTCTCCCGCCAAGACTGTCTCCGGCGCGGTCGGCGGATGGGTGCTCGGCACTGCGGCCGGCACCATCTACTGGATGGCGTTTACCCCGTCGCCATGGTGGATCGGCCTCTTGTTTTCGGGCCTGATCGGCCTCGTCGGCCAGGCCGGCGACCTGACCGAAAGCGCGGTCAAGCGCGTCTTCCGAGTCAAGGATTCCGGCGACATCATCCCCGGCCATGGCGGCTTCATGGACCGGCTCGACAGCGTCAGTTTCGGGCTCATCGCCCTCTACATCATCGGCGCGGCCCACGGTGGCATGGGCAACGTCGCGGCGGGTTTTCTCAATTGGTAACGGCGGGCGCGTGAGCGTCCAAGTCTGACCAAGATCGTCGCCTATACGGCCGCAAAACAGGAGCGTCGAAACTGTCTTTCCTCAGCCTGCCGGTCCTCTACGCGATCCCCGCTTTCATCCTGGTGCTGACGGTCATCGTCTTCGTACACGAGATGGGGCACTACCTCGTGGCGCGCTGGAACGGCATCGCCATCCAGACTTTTTCGCTCGGCTTTGGTCCGGAGTTGATCGGCTTCAACGACAAGCACGGCACCCGCTGGAAGATCGCGGCCATTCCGCTTGGCGGCTTCGTGCGGTTCGTCGGCGACATGAACGCCGCCAGCATGCCCGACCCCGAAGCCGTCGCGGCGCTCCCGGAAGAAGAGCGCAAGCGCCTGTTTATCAACAAGAATGTCTGGCAGCGCATTGCCGTCGTGGCGGCCGGTCCGCTGGCCAATGTGCTGTTCACCTTCGTCGTGCTTTATGGCCTGCTCCTTGCCTATGGCCAGTACACCATCCCGCCCGTCATCGGTGACGTGGTGCAGGGCGGCGTGGCCCAGCAGGCCGGATTGCTGCCCGGCGACAAGATCGTTTCGGTCGATGGCTACGGGGTGCGCGGCTTTGAAGATTTCCAGCGCTTGATTTCGACGGCGCCTGCGCGGTCGGTGACGATTGTCCTCGAGCGGACCGGGGCGAAGCAGACGGTGGTCCTGGTTCCGGCCGTGGCCGAGGAGGCCGATCGATTCGGCAACAAGCACAGGATTGGCCGGATCGGCGTCAGCCGCAGCGTCGATCAGGCTGACGTCACGCTCTACCGGCCCAATCCGGTCGAAGCCGTGGCGATGACCGGCGAACAGATTCGCTTCATCGTCGATCGCACCGTCGCGTTCCTCGGCGACTTCTTCGTCGGCCGCGGCGATGTCGAGCAACTGGGCGGCCCGGTGAAGGTGGCGAAGGTCTCGGGCGAGGTCGCAACGCTCGGAATCGTCGCCCTCATCAATCTGGCAGCATTGCTGTCTCTCAACATTGGGATTTTCAACCTGCTGCCGGTACCGGTTCTGGATGGCGGACACCTTGTGTATTACCTCATCGAGGCCATCCGTCGCCGTCCGTTGAGCCCTCGTGCGCAGGAATGGGGCTACCGCGTTGGCTTTGCCATCGTCGGGACGCTGATGATCTTCACGCTGCTCAACGACACCGTCTTGGACGCGCTGCGTCATATCCCGTAAGTATTTGTTAACTCTGGTTTTCAGGGTGTTGCGCAAATGCACTTGGACCAAGCTTTCGCTAACTGAACCGACCCTTGCGGCTTGCCCTTGGTTAAAAAACCAGTAAATGCTTGGGGCGGAGTTAGCTGGGGGCAGCTGTGCATGGCGATTCCCCCGGCCTCACGTCTGAGAGGCACGTTATAACATGATCAATCCCACCAAGCTGCTGCGCAGCGCCTTCCTTGCGCTCGCGCTCCTGTTCCTGGCGCCTGTCGCCGGAATTGGAGGCAGTCTCCTTGGGGTTGAGGCCGCGCAGGCCGCGACCGTGTCCAAGATCTCGGTGGTCGGGAACAAGCAGGTCGACGACGCTGCGGTGATCAAGTACCTAGCCGTCGCCGTCGGCGAGCCGGCAACGTCCGCCAACATCAACGCCTCGATCGAAGCGTTGACCGCGACGGGGCTGTTTAAGACCGTGAGCATTGCCATGCAGGGCACGACCCTGGTGGTGAAAGTGTCGGAAAACTCGATCGTCGCGTCGGTCCTGTTCGAAGGCAATCAGCGCTATTCTGACGCGAACCTGATCGCGATGATCGACCTGATGAACCGCGGTACCGTCGATGAGGCCGGAATTGCCCGCGACGTCGCCAGCATCAAGAAGGCTTATCAGGACGTCGGCTATACCACGGCGACCGTCACGACCCGGCTCGATCCGGTCGGCGACGGGCGTGTGCGTGTGGTGTTCGTGATCAATGAGGGCGGTCGCAGCGGCATCGCGGCGGTGAACTTCACCGGCAACAACGCGATCAGCGGCTGGACGCTCAAATCCATCATCACGACGCATGAGACGAGTTGGCTCAGCTGGCTGCTCCGCGACGACAACTACACGCAGGCGCAGCTCGACGGCGACCGCGTGCTGATCCAGCAGTATTACGCCAACCACGGCTTCCCCGACGCGCAGGTGACTTCGGCTGTTGCCGAGTACGACGCCAAGCGCGCCGGCTACTTCATCAACTTCACGATTGTTGAAGGCGACCACTACAAGTTCGGCAAGATCGACGTCGAAACATCGATCTCGGGGCTCGATGCCAACGCATTGCGCGGCGTCATCCGCACCCGGCAGGGCGACGGCTTCTCGGCCTCCGACATGGGTCGGACGTCCAACGACATGGCCGTGGAAGCAACCAATATCGGCTACCCCTTCGCCGACGTGCGGCCGCGCATCGAGCGTGACCCGGCGACCGGTACCTTCAACGTGACTTACCTCGTCGACGAGGGGCAGCACCTCTATGTCGAGCGCGTCAACATCACCGGCAACACCAAGACCCGTGACTTCGTCATCCGTCGCGAGCTGCCCTTCGCTGAAGGCGACCCCTTCAACAAGGCACTGGTGACGCAGGGCCGTGCCAACATTCAGGCGCTCGGCTTTTTCTCCAAGGTGGACGTGAGTGCCGAACAGGGCAGCGGCCCCGACAAGGTGATCCTGAATATTGCAGTCACGGAACAGTCGACTGGCGACTACGGGGTGACGGCGGGCTTCGACAGCGCATCGGGTATCCTCGGCGAACTCTCGCTGACCGAGCGCAACTTCCTTGGCCGCGGTCAGTACGTGAAGGCGTCCGTGGGGGCGAGCCAGACCGGCAAGAGCTTCGACTTCTCTTTCACTGAGCCCTATTTCATGGGTCTCAAGGTGTCGGCGGGCTTTGACCTCTACCGCCACATCACCGACGAATCGACGTCGAACGTCTATGGTACAACGACGACGGGCGGCCAGGTTCGCTTCGGTCTTCCGGTGACTCGCGACGTCCAGGCTCAATTGTTCACGGGCGTCGACCAGACCACCGTGGCGGACGCCAATAACCCGAAAACATTACTGTTCGGCCCGGGCGATGCGAACGGCAAGACCTTCACCAAGGCCTGGGTCGGTTACACACTGACCTACAACGGTCTCGATGATCTGACTCATCCGACCGAGGGGCTCTACGCCACCCTGTCTCAGCAGTATGATGGGGTCGACTACAACTTCATCAAGACCGAAGCCAAGGCGCGCTACTTCGCACCGGTCAACGCCGATGCCGGGCTGATCGCCAGCCTCGAAGGCCAGGCGGGGATCATCAACAGCTTCGGATCGGGCGGCGTGAACCCGATTGAGGCCTTCCGCTACGGTAACCAGATCGTTCGCGGCTTCCAGGTGGCGCAGATGGGGCCGCGCTCGACCGGCGGTGAAGTTCTCGGCTTCACCCAGTATGCCGCCGTCAATGCGGAACTCGACTTCCCTATCCCGATGCTTCCGGAGACCTATGGTCTGAAGGGCGCGATCTGGGGCGATGCCGCGATTGTCGGAGGGCAGGCTGGTGCGGTCGGTACCTCGGTCGACCAGCCGCTCAAGAGCGCCGTCGGTGGCTCGATCCTTTGGGACTCGCCGTTCGGCCCGCTGCGTGGCGATATTGCCTACGTGATCACCAAGGCGACGGACGACAAGACTCAGGTGTTCTCGCTGACGCTGAAAAACTTGCTCTGATCCCAGTGGCATGAAAGAGTTCAAGGGCCGCGGGGCCTCGGCACCGCGGCCCTTTTATTTGAACAGAATCAATGGTCGATACCCGCTTCCACCACTTTTCCGGTCCTGCTTCGCTCGGCGATCTGCTGGCGGGCCTCGGCCTATCCTCGGATAGTTTCGAGGGGGCAGGCCCGCTGATCGAGGGGGCCGAGGAGCTGGCGCTCGCTGAGCCGTGGCAGTTGTCGCTCGCGGCGCAGTCGAGTTATGCCGCCGACCTGCGCATCACGCGGGCCAGTGCGGTCCTGGTGTCGCGGGCGTTGTCGGCCGATGTGCCGGCAGGGACCGTCGCTGTAGTCCTCGATGATCCCCATATGGCGTTTGCTGCCATACTCGAGCGGCTCTACCCGCAGAACACTCGCCACGCGATCACCAGTCTGATGGGTCCTCACGACAGCCTGCCGCTGACCGAAACGGACGTGCGGATCGGTCCGGGCGTGGTCCTCGGTCCCGGAGTGGAGATCGGCCGTGGCACCGTCATCGGTCCCAACACGGTAATCGGGGCAGGCGTTACCATCGGGCGCAATTGCATCATCTCGTCCAACTGCAGCGTCGAGTGCGCGCATCTGGGCAATGGCGTCGTTCTGCACGCCGGGGCACGCATCGGATCGGAAGGATTTGGCTGGCTCGATCATGGCCGCTCGAACCGCAAAATTCCGCAATTGGGCCGGGTGATCCTCCAGGACCGGGTTGAGATCGGCGCCAACACGGCCGTCGATCGCGGCGCCTTGGGCGACACCGTGGTGGGCGAGGGGACCAAGATCGATAACCTCGTGCAAATCGGGCACAATTGCCACATCGGACGGAATTGCCTGATCGCGGGAATGGCCGGACTTGCCGGATCGACCATTCTCGAGGATAGCGTCATGCTGGGCGCGCGGGCGACGATCAGCGGACATTTGACGATCGGCTTCGGCAGCATACTGGCGGCCAACGCCGCGGTAACCAAGAGCTTCCCGCCGGGGTCGCGGATTGCCGGCAATCCGGCCGTAGACATCAGGGCATGGCGGCGGGAGGTTGCGACGTTGAGGCGCTTAAGCAAGAGGACCGAAATTGGACGCTAATTCCGAGGCCCAGCCGTCGGCCGCTACCACGCTCGAGTCGATGGATATCGACGCGATCCTGAAGTGCTTGCCGCATCGCTATCCCTTCCTGATGATCGATCGCATCGTCAACATCGACAGCGACAACGCCGCCGTCGGCATCAAAAACGTCAGTGTCAACGAGCCGATCTTCCAAGGACACTTTCCGGGCAATCCGGTGTTCCCGGGCGTGCTGATCATCGAGGGTATGGCGCAGACCGCCGGCGCGATCGCCATCGCCGCCGACAGGACCTCGGGCCGCCATATCGTCTACATGGTGACGGTGGACAAATGTAAGTTCCGTAAGCCGGCGCGTCCCGGCGATATCATCGAATACCACATCAAGAAGATTCGCCGCCGCAGCGCCATGGGCTGGTACGAGGCCCGCGCCATGGTCGGCACGACCCTGATCGCGGAGGCCGAAGTCGGCGCCATGGTCATGGTCGAGGGCGGCAAATGACCAATCTGATCCACCCCTCGGCGATCATCGAGGACGGCGCCAACCTCGGTGATGGCGTCAAGGTCGGCCCGTTCTGCATCGTCGGCGCGAACACGACCCTTGGTGACGGCTGCGAGCTGATTTCGCATGCTGTGGTCACCGGGCACACGACCATCGGCGAGAGGGTGCAGATCTTTCCGTTCGCCTCGATCGGGCATCGTCCGCAGGACCTCAAATACAAGGGCGAGGCCTCGACGCTCGATATCGGCTCGGACGTGGTCATCCGCGAGCATGTGACGATCAATCCGGGCACCGCTGGCGGCGGCATGATCACCAAGATCGGCGATCATTGCCTGATCATGATCGGCGCCCATATCGGGCACGACTGTATCATCGGCAAACACTGCGTGTTTTCCAACAACGTCACCTTCGCCGGGCACACGCGGGTCGACGACTACGTGGTGATGAGCGGCTATTCCGGCACCACGCAGTTCGTCCACATCGGCGCGCACGCTTTCGTCGGCGGGCTGACCAAGCTCGAGCGCGACCTCATTCCTTACGGCACCGCCGTCGGCAACCCGGCCGAACTCTCTGGCCTCAACCTCGTGGGACTCAAGCGCCGCGGCTTCGACCGCGAGGCGATCCACAACCTGCGGACGGCCTACCGCATGATCTTTGCGATCGAGGGTACGCTGCGCGAACGGGTCGACGACGCGGCGGCGATCTTCCCCAACGACCAACTGGTCCAGGACGTCGTCCGCTTCATCATCGAGGCCAAAGATCACCCGCTGACGCTGCCCAGGAACGGGCATAGCGTCGACTGATGGGGCGCCGGCTGACGCTTGTTGCGGGGTCGGGTGCGCTCGCGCCGCTTGTGGCGGCCGCGGCGCGACGTTCTGGCGATGTGCTGCAGGTGATCGACCTAGTCGGGCGAGGCGACATGGTCGGCGATCGCGTCGAGGCCATCACCCTGGCACAGGCGCCGGCCCTCATCGAAGCCGTGAAGGCGTTCAAGACCACCCATATTCTGATGGCCGGTGCCGTTCATATCTCCGACGCGGATCGCGAAGGCCTGGTGCGGGCGTTCGGCTTTGCCGGCAAGGTCGCGCGGGTTATGGGCGATGTCGGCATTGCCGGCATGATCCTGCTGTTCTGCCGCATGAACCGCATCAAGCTGGTCGGTGCGCATGAAGTAGCCCCGGATCTCCTCGCGCCCGACGGACATATCGCCGGACCGCCTCTCGATCCGGAGCATGCCGTCGCCGCCCGCTCGGCCCTCAACGCCGCACGGTCGATCGGCGCGATCGACCTCGGCCAATCGATCGTGGTCTCCGGAAACCGGCCCATCGTCGCCGAGGATGCGGAAGGCACCGACGCGCTGCTGCTGCGCGCTGCGGCGCTCCGCGCTCTTGGCCTCGCGGGCAACAGCGGCATGCCGCTGATCCTCGCCAAGGCGCGCAAGCCCAAGCAGCCGAGCTTCGTTGATCTCCCGGCGATCGGACCGCAGACCGTGGTCAATGCCGCGGCTGCCGGCATCTCGCTGATCGTCGTCGAGGCCCGCGGCACGCTGCTGCTCGAGCGTCCAGCGCTCGAATCCGAGGCTCTGGCCCGCAACATCACCATCGTGGGACTCCGGCATGGCTGATCCCGTTCGTCTGTTTATCGTTGCGGGCGAGCCCTCGGGGGACAGGATCGGTGCCGACCTGATCCGGCGGCTGCGGGCCCAGCGCGCGGTTACCCTGGTCGGCGTCGGCGGCGATGCGCTCGGTGGCGAAGGCCTGCACTCGATCTTTCCGATGAGCGACCTCAGCGTCATGGGACTCAAGGACGTCCTGATGCGCGCGCCGTTGCTGCTCTGGCGCATCCGCCAGACCACCGAGGCCATCCTCAAGGCGCAGCCCGATCTGGTCGTGCTGATCGATTCCCAGGTGTTCTGCCAGACCGTGGCCAGCCGGTTGCGCATGCGTGAGTACAAGGGCCAGATCGTGCTCTACGTGGCCCCCAGCGTCTGGGCTTGGAAGCCCGAGCGGGCGCCAGGCCTCAAGCCGCTATATAACGAAGTGCTGGCGGTGCTGCCGTTCGAACCGGCGGTGATGAAACGCCTCGAGGGTCCGCCGACCACCTATGTCGGGCACCCGGCGCTGACCCACACATCACTCCGGGCGACCCAGCCGCAGCGCGGACCGCTGCTGTTGCTCCCCGGCAGCCGGCGCAGCGAGCTCAAGAAGCACCTGCCGCTGATGCGCGCCATGGCGACGACGCTGCGGCGCCATGAGCGGATCAGCGATTTCGTGCTGCCGACGCCCCGCCACGAGGAGGCGTTTGTGCTCGAGGAGGTGCGGAGCTGGGACGTCCCGGTGTACGTCACGAGTTCGACCGTGGAAAAATGGAAGGCGTTCAGCGAGGCCGTCGCGGCAGTCGCGGTCACCGGTACCGTGACGCTCGAGCTGGCACTCGCGGGTGTCCCAATGGTCACGACCTATGTCGCCGAGAGGGCGCAGATGTCGCGGGCCGCCCAGTACAAGATCCGCTTCGCCTCGCTCCCCAATATCCTCTATGGCGACGAGTTGGTGCCCGAGGTGATCGGCCTCAAGCCGCGACCGGAGGACGTTCTAGCCGAGCTCGAGCACTTGCTGGATGACGCTGCCGCGATGGAGTTCCAGCGGGCCGGCTTTGCCCGTATTCGCGCCGGAATGGAAAAAGGGGCGCCTGAGGCGCCCCTTGTCGATGCGGCCGAGCGGGTGCTCGCCCATTTGCCTCAGCGCTTGTCGATCCCGACATAGGCGCGCTCGACCGAGCCCTGGTAGAGCTGGCGCGGGCGACCGATCTTGGTCTGCGGATCGGCAATCATTTCCTTCCACTGCGAGATCCAGCCGACGGTGCGGCTGAGCGCGAAGATCGCGGTGAACATCGAGGTCGGGAAGCCGATCGCCTCGAGGATGATGCCCGAGTAAAAATCGACGTTGGGGTAGAGCTTGCGGTCGATGAAGTACGGATCGGTGAGCGCGATGTGCTCGAGCTCCTGCGCGACCTGCAGGAGCGGGTTGTTCTCGACCCCCAGCATGCCCAGCACTTCCTTGGCGGTCTGCTGCATCACCGTCGCACGCGGATCGTAGTTCTTGTAGACGCGGTGGCCGAAGCCCATCAGGCGGAAGCCTGAATTCTTGTCCTTGGCCTTGGCCACGAACTCCGGGATGCGATCGGGCGTGCCGATCTGCTTCAGCATGTTGAGCGCTGCTTCGTTGGCGCCGCCATGCGCGGGCCCCCAGAGGCAGGCAACGCCAGCCGCGATGCAGGCGAACGGGTTGGCGTCCGACGAGCCGGCGAGGCGGACCGTCGAGGTCGAGGCGTTCTGCTCGTGGTCGGCGTGCAACGTGAAGATCAGGTCCATGGCGCGCGCCACGACCGGGTTCACCACATACTCCTCGGCCGGGACCGAAAAGCACATGCGCAGGAAGTTCGACGCGTAATCGAGGTCGTTGCGCGGGTACACGAAGGGCTGGCCGACCGAGTACTTGTAGGCCATGGCCACGATCGTCGGGATCTTGGCGACCATGCGGATCGAGGCGATCTCGCGCTGCATCGGATCGTTGATGTCGGTCGAGTCGTGGTAGAACGCCGCCATCGCGCCGACCACGCCGCAGACGATCGCCATCGGATGCGCATCGCGGCGGAAGCCCCGGTAGAACAGGTGCATCTGCTCGTGCAGCATGGTGTGGCGGGTGACGCGCTCAGTGAAGTCGGCCATCTGCGCGGTGTCGGGCAGTTCCCCGTACAGCAGCAGGTAGCAGACCTCGAGGTAGTTGGACTTCTCGGCCAGTTGCGCGATCGGGTAACCGCGGTACATCAGTTCGCCCTTGTCGCCATCGATATAGGTGATCGAACTGTCGGTGGCGGCGGTCGAGGTGAAGCCGGGGTCGTAGGTGAACATGCCCGTCTGGGCATACAGCGACCGGATATCGATCACCTGGGGTCCCACTGTGCCGCTCAGCACCGGGAATTCGTAGGTCTTGTCACCGATTGTGAGCTTGGCGACGGTATCGGACATGGACGCTCTCCTGGTTGGCCGGCGGCGTGGGAGAAACGCATGACGGCCGAAAACGTGACAGACGCAGTGTCGATTGGCGTAGCCCTTTTACGCCCCTACTGCAACAGAAGGGTGAACAGCCCTGACCTATTGTGTATTTGCTTCAAGCGCTTGCCTGATCGCCGATGCGCGCGAGGCTTTCAGTCTTGCCGATCAGCACCATCACTTCGAAGATCCCGGGCGAGATTGTCCGGCCGGTCAGGGCGGCACGCAGCGGCTGCGCCACCTTGCCCAGCTTCAGGCCTTTTGCCTCGGCGAACTCGCGCATGGCGGCATCGATGGCCGTCACCGACCAGTCGGGCAGCGCTTCTAGAACGGCCTTCGCGCCGCCCAGCATGGTGCGGGCGTCTGCCGTCAACTGCTCGGCTGCGGCACTTTCGACCGTGATCGGACGTACCGCGTAGATGAACTGCGCCAAGTCGATCAGCTCGAGCACAGTCTTGGCGCGCGGCTGCAGTTCGGGCAGCGACGAGAGCACGGTCGCCTTGTTGG
>JANXSI010000440.1 GCA_025352765.1 Devosia sp.
AGCATGATGTCGATGGCGAGGGCGTTGAGCGCCATCAGCGCGGCCACAAGGCCAATGAATTCGGGCCGGGACAGGACCCGTGCGCTGAGCGATTGTGGTGTCATCGGTTATCCGGGACGCCGGGGAGGGTGGCGTCTGGTGGCTTAATGAACCGGCAGGGCGCCGGTTTCAATAGCATGCTAACAATTTGAACGGTCAGGCGACGGCAGCGCTGAATTTGGGCGAAGCGCGCTCGCGGATCGGCAGGTGGATCGCCGCCGATGCGAGGCCCAGGAGGATCGTCAGATACCACACGAGGCTGTAGGAGCCCGTCTGGTCGTAGACGACGCCACCCAGCCACACCCCGGCGAACGAGCCGAGCTGGTGGCTGAGGAACGCGATGCCATAGAGCATGCCCATGTAGCGCGGCCCGAAGAACAGGCTCACCAGCCCCGCCGTGAGTGGAACGGTCGAGAGCCAGAGTAGCCCCATCGCCGCCGAAAACAGCAGGGTGCTCGTCGCCGTCACCGGAACCAGCAAGAACACGCCGATGACGATGGCACGCGAGAAATAGATCGCGGCCAACAGCAGCTGCTTGGGCACGCGGCTGCCCAGATACCCCGACGCAAGGGAGCCCGCGATATTGAACAGCCCGATCACCGCCATCGACCAGCTGGCGATCGCCGGCGATAGCCCGCACTGCACCAGATAGGCCGGCATGTGGACGTTGATGAACGCCAGATGGAAGCCGCAGACGAAGAACCCGACGACCAGCAGACGGTAGGAGCCGAACCCCCAGGCGCGGCTGATGGCCTCCATGAACGGCAGGTCCGCCTCGCCCGGCACGCTCTCCGAGCGCCCGCGCAGCGCCATGGTCAGCGGAATGGCCAGCACCACGATCGCCGCCAGCGACACGAAGGCCGACTGCCAGCCGAAGGCCGAGATGAACCCCTGGCTGATCGGCGCGAAGACGAATTGCCCGAACGACGAGGCGGCTGTGGCGATGCCGAAGATGAAGCTGCGCTTTGCGGGCGGCACGGCCCGGCCGAAGGCGGCCATGATGATCGAAAAGCCGCAGGTGGCAAACCCGGCGCCGGCGACAATGCCGGCGGTGAGGTAGAGCAGGCTGCCCGTCGGCGACAGCGACGTCAGCACCAGTCCGACCGCATAGACGACAAGCCCCGCCGCGATCACCCGGCCGCTGCCGTAACGATCGGCAAAGCCACCGGCGAAGGGCTGCGCGATGCCCCAGGCGAGGTTCTGGATGGCCATCGCCATCGCCCAGGTTTCGCGGCTGATTCCGAGGTCGGCCGTGACCGGCAGGGTGAACAGCCCGAAACTGTTGCGAATGCCGTTGGTGATGGCGGCAATGATGCAGCCGGCGACCACGACCGCGATCAGCGGCAGGGTGGCGGAACGGGTCGAAGCGGGGGCGGCAAGGGTCATGAGTGCAGCCTACGCCGCGCGTCGGGGCGGCCGAAACGACATGTTGTGATGAGCCCCATCACCGCCGCTCATGACGAGAACGGCCGCTAAGGAGGGCGGCCGTTCAGTCGTCGCAAACGCGGATGGGTCGGGCGGTCTGCTTGACCTCGATGCCCTTGTCGGCGAGGTGGGTCTGCAGTTCGCCCGCCTGGAACATCTCGGTGACGATATCGGCGCCGCCGATGAACTCGCCCTTGACGTAGAGCTGCGGGATGGTCGGCCAGTTGGTGTAGGCCTTGATGCCTTCGCGCAGCTCCTGGTTCTCGAGCACGTTGGCGCTCTGGTAGTCGAGCCCGAGGTAGTCGAGGATCTGCACGATGCGGCCCGAAAAGCCGCACATCGGGAAATCCGGCGTGCCCTTCATGAACAGGAACACGTCGTTGGTCTTCACCTTCTCGTCGATAAAAGCGTTGATGTCGCTCATGCCTATAGCCTTTCGTATCCGGGACGAACCGGAGAGTTGACGACTAGATAGGCCGAGTTGGCGCGTCTGTCGAGCCGATCATCGGGAAGTTACGATGGAGTGGCCCGCGACAATGAAAAAGGGGCCTGCGGCGGCTGCCGCACGCCCCCAGATTTGGTCAAGTCACGCGTTACTTGCCGGCAACGACCGTACCCGGCGAGTAGACGATGGCGCCGTCATTCATGCTGACTATGTAGACGCGATCGTTGGTGTAGAAATAGCCATGGTCAGGATCACCATCGATCGGGTGAACCTTGACGGTCTTAGGGACGCGGTAGCCGGTGTCGAGACGGCCTTCGATCACGACCGGTTCGGTCGGGTGCAGGCGCACATAGTCGACGCTGGTCGCGGCGATACCGGCATTGGCGCCGATCGTGGCCCCGGTGAACCCACCGATAATCGCACCGATCGGCCCGAAGATCAAACCGCCGGTCACGGCACCGGCCACAGCGCCGCTGGTCCCGCCAACGGTCGCACCGGCAGCTGCAGCAGCATCCTGCGCGTAGACGGGGGCGGTGAGGGCGAGAAGGGCGGCGGCGGCCACGAAGATCTTGGTTTTCATAGTATTTTCCTTTTTTAGGCACGCGTTTGTTGCGCTGCACCAACAACGGGTGCCCCCCTCGTCGGTTCCGTTTTGGAAAATTACAAATCAATGCTGCGGGCGACTGAGGGCACCCCAAGTGCCCACATCGCGCCGTGCCGCCGCCCCGTCCACCGGGCTTCGCCCGGTCGCCCCCCGGCGCATGTCGCGACGAGGAGCCTGACCCTCTACTCTGGCAGGGCCGTCTGGATCGCCAGAGAATGCAGGGTCGTGCCCATGTCGGCGCCGAAGGCGGCGTTGACGAGTTGGTGCTGCTGCACGCGGGATTTGCCGCGGAAGGCCTCCGAGGTGATCTTGGCGCGCCAGTGGTTGTCGTCGCCGGCGAGGTCGTCGAGTTCGATCTTGGCGTCTGGCAGCGCGGCCTTGATCCGCTTTTCGATTTCGGATGCGTTCATGGGCATGGCTCAGCTCCGCCGCTGGTGGTGTGGACGAGATATGGCACGCGGGTTGGGCGCGTTCAACGAAACGCGCTTCAGGCGGCGATCTTCCCGGCCATGAAGCCCGGGAACCAGCCCTCGTGCGCGGCCTTGAGATCGGCGACCGCCACCGGGCGAGCGTCGCCGAGTGTCAACGCCGTGCCGCCGGTGTTGCCGATCCACGGCACGAACACGCCGGCATAGGGGTAGATCTCGTCGAAGAACGTGTCGAGGAAGTCGCGCTTGACCGTGACGAGGTAGCGGCCCTGGTCTTCGCCGAAAAACTGCGGGATCGGGTCGCCGCCCTGCAACTGGTTGACCGTCGCGCCGATGCCCGAGGCCATCGCCATTTCGGCGAGGCCGATGGCGAGGCCGCCGTCGGAAAGATCGTGCACCGCCGTGGCGTGGCCGTCGCGGATCAGGATACGGACGAGGTCGCCGGCCTTCTTTTCGAGCGACAGATCGACCGGGGGCGGCGGCCCGTCGGTGCGGCCGAAGAGGTCGCGCATGTAGATCGACTGAGCAAGGTGTGTGCCCCACCAGTCCGGCGCGCCGACCAGGAGGATCGGCTCGTCCGCCGCCGCAAAGCCGATGCGGGCGGTGCGCGCCCAGTCGTCGATGAGGCCGACGCCACCGATGGTCGGGGTGGGGAGGATGCCGCGACCGTTGGTTTCGTTGTAGAGCGAGACGTTCCCCGAAACGATCGGGAAGTCGAGCGCCCGGCAGGCCTCGCCGATGCCGCGCACGGCCTCGACCAGTTGCCCCATGATCTCGGGACGCTCGGGGTTGCCGAAATTCAGGTTGTCGGTTGCCGCGATCGGCTCAGCCCCGACGGCAGTCAGGTTTCGCCAGCATTCGGCGACAGCCTGCTTGCCGCCCTCATAGGGGTCGGCCTCGCAATAGCGCGGCGTCACGTCCGACGAGAAGGCGAGGGCCTTTTTGGGGTTCGGTCCGTCGACCCGGATGACGCCGGAATCGCCGCCGGGGCGCTGCAGCGAATTACCCTGGATCCAGGTGTCGTACTGCTCGTAGACCCAGCGCCGGGAACTGAGTGCCGGGGTGCCGACCAGCTTCAGCAGCGCGTCGGCCACGTCCATCTGTGGAACGTCGCTCTTCTCCAGCGGTGCGGCGGGCACGGTCTTGGTCCACGGCCGATCGTATTCGGGGGCGGCGTCGCCCAGATCCTTGATCGGCAGGTTGGCCATCTCCTCGCCGCGCCAGATGACGCGGAAGCGGAGGTCGTCGGTGGTGTGGCCAACCGTCGCGAAATCGAGTTCCCACTTTTCGAACACGGCGCGGGCTGCCGCTTCCTTTTCGGGATGCAGCACCATGAGCATGCGCTCCTGGCTTTCGCTGAGCATCATCTCGTACGGCGTCATCTCGAGTTCGCGCACCGGCACCATGTCGAGGTTGAGCTCGACCCCGAGGTCGCCCTTGGCGCCCATCTCGACTGCAGAGCACGTGAGCCCCGCCGCGCCCATGTCCTGGATGGCGATCACCGCGCCGGTCGCCATCAGCTCGAGGCAGGCTTCCAGCAGGCGCTTTTCGGTGAACGGGTCGCCGACCTGCACGGTCGGGCGCTTCTGTTCGATGTCGTCGCCGAGTTCGGCCGACGCCATCGTGGCGCCGCCCACCCCGTCGCGGCCGGTCTTGGCCCCGAGATAGACCACCGGCAGGCCGACGCCTTCGGCTTTCGAGTAGAAGATCTTGTCGGTGTCGGCGAGGCCCGCCGCGAAGGCGTTGACGAGGATGTTGCCATTGGAGCGGGCGTCGAACTCGACTTCACCGCCGACCACCGGCACGCCGAAGGAATTGCCATAGCCGCCGACGCCGGCAACGACGCCG